>CAZRSM010000085.1:0-5064 GCA_964602755.1 uncultured Planctomycetales bacterium | reverse complement strand
AACAGGCCGATCTTGCCGCCGCGCACGAAGGGCACCAGCAGGTCGATGATCTTGATGCCGGTCTCGAACTGCTCGGTCTTGGGGGTCAGGTCGGCGAAGTCGGGCGGTTCGCGGTGGATCGGGCGGCGCTGCTTGGCCTCGACCGGTCCGCGGCCGTCGACCGTCTCGCCGACCAGGTTGAAGACGCGTCCCAGCGTGGCCTCGCCGACCGGAACGCTGATCGAGTCGCCGGTGTCGAGGATGGGCGTACCGCGCACCAGGCCGTCGGTCGAGCCGAGGGCCACGGCGCGTACGCGCCCACCGCCCAGGTGCTGGGCCACCTCGCACCACAGGGTGCGGGTCTCGGTCTGATCGCCGACCCGGCTGGTGATCTCGACCTTGAGGGCGTTGTAGATCTTGGGCAGCTTGTCTTCTTCGAACTCGGCGTCGAGCGTCGAGCCGATGACCTGCGTAACCTTGCCGTAGTTGCCTTCGTTTGCCGGCATAACAGCCTCCAACTTCAATAGCGAATTACGAATAGCGAATAGCGAGTTTCCACCACCGACTGGCGGATTCTGCGCTTTGGCGCTATCCGTTTTCCTTCGACCTTTTTACGATTGTCCCCAGTATCCGCACCAGTCGTTCCGCTTCCTGGATCAACTCAGTCAACCGGTTTGCCGGCACGAGTTCCACATCGCGCCGGTGGCCGCGATACTACACTTCCCGCCGGGTCTCGCGGCATCGCTCGGACCAGGTTCAGAATCCGAACGGAGAACCTGTTGGTCCGTTTGCATATATCAGGAGAAACGTGAGGGTCGCTCACCAGATTCTCCTTGGCCTGCGACAGCGGCATCGTTCAGCAGACGCCGTTCAACTCCCCATTCGCCATTCGCAATTCCTACTTCAGCGCTTCGGCCCCGCCGACGATGTCGGCCAGCTCCAGCGTGATCTGCGACTGCCGCGCGCGGTTGTACAGGCCGGTCAGCCGCTTGATCATGTCGCCGGCGGCGTCGGTGGCGGCCTTCATCGCCACCATGCGGGCCACCTGCTCGCTCAGGATCGCGTCGTTGAAGTACTGGAACAGCTCGATCTTGACCGTCTCGGGGATCAGGTGATGCAGCAGTGTCTCCGGGGGCGGCGAGAACTCGAACTCGACGCGCCCGCGGCCGCGCTGCGCCTCGTCGTCGCCGGCCGGCGGCTCGATGGGCAACAACTGGGCCACCGCCGGCCGCTGGACGCCCATCGAGTGGAAGCGGGTGTACACGACATCCACCCGGCCGATGCGCCCCTCGGTGTAGGCCCGCATGTACTGCTCGGCCAGGGCCGCCACGCGGGCGTAGGCGATGCGGTCCTCGACGTCGGTGGTGGTCGAGTCCAGGTCGATGCCGAGGAACCGGAAGTAGGTCACGCCCTTCTTGCCGAACATCTCGATACTCGGCTGCAAGCCCTGATCGAGCAGGCGCTTGCGCTGGCTGAGGGCCTCGCGCAGCACCGCGGCGTTGTAGGCCCCGCACAGCCCGCGGTTGGCGCTGATCACCAGCATGACCGTCCGCTCGCAGCCGTCGTTGGGCCGCAGCAGCGGATGATCGACCGACTCCAGGCCGGCCAGGGTCTGGATCATCTCGCCGATCTTCTCGGTATAGGGCTTGCTGGCGGTGGCGCGCTGCAGGCACTTCTGGAAGCGCGCCGTGGCGATCAACTGCATGGTCTGCGTGATCTTCCGGATGTTGCGCACCGCCTTGCGGCGTTTGACTATCGCTCGGGCTTTTGCCATGGCATCAACTCGTTACGCACAGTGCAAAATGCAAAGTGCAAAGTTCAAGAGACTATTCGGCGCTGCCACGCGCTGCTTGCACCCTCGACGCGTGCTGCTGCGCCCGCCTGTGGCGAACACGCTTGACGATGGCGCTCAGTATTTTCACCAACTCTTCAGACTCCTGAATCAGCCCGCCCAGACGCTCCCGCGGCAACATGCCGGATCCAGCGATGATTCCCAGCCAGTATCGCGTCTCCAGCGATTCTCCCCGCGCGATGTTCATCTTGCGGGCGAACTCCTTCGGCGTCTGCGCTCCCTGGGTTTCCTCGACATTACCGCCGATTCCGGTCCCGCTGCGAACAACCTGTCGGGCGATCACCCGGCCGGCCGTGGTCGCCGGCAGAGCCGCGACCATCGCCAGAATCCGCAACGCGAACCGGAACGTACGTTGCTGGATGTCGGGCCGACCGTTCGCCTCCATCACCACACCGCCTCCGTGTCGACGGCGGCATCATGCTGATCGCCACAGCCGCGTGTGGCACAGCGAGTTTTCGTTGCTTCCATTCACACCAGCGGGACGGCCCGCGAAGCGCTCGCAGCCAGCCCGCTACGCAACACTTTGCATTTTTCATTCTGCACTGCCGACGAAGCTCTTCTTGAAGTTCGCCACGACCTCCTTGAGCCTGTTGTCCAGCTCGGGGGTCATGGTGCGGGTGCGCTCCAGCTCCTCGCGCACGTCGGGGTGTTCGTCGCGGTAGTGCTTGAGCAGGGCCTCTTCGAACTTGCGCACCTGATCGAGCGGCAGGTCGTCGAGGAAGCCGCGCGTACCGGCGTGGATCGACAGGATCTGGTCGATCACGTCCATCGGTTGATACTGCGGCTGCTTGAGCAGCTCGACCATCCGCCGACCGCGGTCCAACTGCCGCTGGCTGGCGGCGTCGAGGTCGGTCCCCAACTGGGCGAAGGCCTCCAGCTCGCGGAAGGCCGCCAGGTCGAGACGCAGCGAGCCGGCGATCTTCTTCATGGCCGGCACCTGGGCGTTGCCACCCACGCGGCTGACCGAGATACCCACGTTGACGGCCGGTCGCACACCGGCGAAGAACAGGTCCGGCTCGAGGTAGATCTGGCCGTCGGTAATCGAGATCACGTTGGTCGGGATATAGGCCGAAACCTCGCCCTCCAGCGTCTCGATCACCGGCAAGGCGGTCAGGCTGCCGCCGGACTTCTTGAGCTTGCGGATCTCGTGCTGGTCCTTGTCGGGCAGGGCCTCGAAATCGGCCTTGAGCGCGTCGGCGTCCTGCTCGCCGACGTAGACCTTGCCGTTGACGCCGGTCTCGGTGTCGGCCGGGGCGTCCTTGCGCACGATGATCCTGCGCTCGGCCAGCTTGCACGAACGCTCCAGCAGACGGCTGTGCAGGTAGAAGACGTCGCCGGGGTAGGCTTCGCGTCCCGGCGGACGCCGCAGCAGCAGTGACAACTGGCGATAGGCCTGGGCCTGCTTGGTCAGGTCGTCGTAGACGCAGAGCGTATGCGCCCCCTGCTCGTACATGAAGTACTCGGCCATGGCGCAGCCGGCATAGGGCGCGATGTACTGCAACGGCGCGGGGTCGGACGCGCCCGAGGAAACCACGATGGTGTAGTCCATCGCGCCGTGGCGCTGGAGCGTCTCGACGATGGCGGCCACCGTCGACTCCTTCTGCCCGATGGCCACGTAGACGCAGATCACGTCGCCGCCGCGCTGGTTGATGATGGTGTCGATGGCGATGGCGGTCTTGCCGGTCTTGCGGTCGCCGATGATCAGCTCGCGCTGGCCGCGGCCGATGGGGATCATCGAGTCGATGGCCTTGATGCCGGTCTGCAACGGCTCGTTGACCGGCTGGCGTTCGGCGATACCCGGCGCGATGATCTCGAGCGGCCGGCGGTGGGGAGAATTGATCGGCCCCTTGCCGTCCAGCGGGCGACCCAGCGGGTCGACCACGCGGCCGATCATGGCCTCGCCGACCGGCACGCTGAGCAACTGTCCCGTGGTGCGGACCTCTTCGCCCTCCTTGACGTCCAGGTAGTCGCCCAGCACAACGGCGCCGATGGAGTTCTCTTCGAGGTTGAAGACCACGCCCACCGCCCCGCTGGCGAACTCGAGCATTTCCATCGCCATGGCGTTGGGCAGGCCGTAGATGCGCGCTACGCCGTCACCAACCTCGAGCACCTTGCCGACTTCAGCCACGTCGATCGCACTGGTGTAGTGCCGAATCTCGTCTTTGATGATCGTGGCGATCTCGTCTGCCTTGAATTTCATGCTACCGTCTCTCCGATCAGCGTCGTGTTCGCCTGGTCCTCACGTCTCTGGTCGGCCTGCGGTGCATCAGGCCACCGGCACCTCGCTCAGGCCGCGCTGGGCCCGCTGCCGCAACCTGCGACTCAGCTCGCGCAGTTGCCGCCGCACCGAGTTGTCCATCAGCACGTCGCCGACGTGCACTATCAGGCCCCCCACGATCGACTCGTCGACCACGTATTCGACCAGCGGCCGCTTGCCGGTCCTGTCGGCGATCATCACCTCGATGTCGGCCCTCTGATCGCGTGACAGCTCGACCGCGCTGGTGACGCGGGCCTCGATCTCGTTGGCCGCATCTTCCTGGTGCATCACGTAACGCAGCCGCAAGGCCCGCAGCAGCCCGCAGCGACCATGCCGGTTCATCACCAACAACGTATTGAGCAGCAGATCACTCAGCCGCCCGCGCAGCATCTGCTCGAGGCCCACCTCGCGCGCATCGGCCTCCAGCGCGCGTGAGGTCACGAACTTCTCGAATTCGCGCTCGCGGTCGAGCAGCCGCACCAGCTCGTCCAGCTCGGCGCGAATCTCGGCCACCATGTCGGCCTCGCGCGCCAGGCTGAACAACGCCGCCGCGTAGACGTCCGCTATCCTCAGTTCCTGGTCGAACTGTGCCATCGCATGATTCCTGCTGCCAGTCGTCGCCTGAGCAGCCCGTGGGGCGCCTCTGCCCGCGCCGGCCGCGTGGTGGCGACGGCCGTGATCGTCAGTTCAGCTCTGCGCCGCTGGCCTTCATGCGCTCGATCGACTCGGCCACCAGCGCCTTGTGGTCCTCGGGCTTGAGCTCTTTCTTGATGATGCGGCCGGCGACCTCGACCGCCAGTTCGGCCGCCAGGTCGTAGACCTCGCGTTTGGCGGCTTCGGTGGCCAGCTCGATCTCGCGCCGCGCCCGCTCGACGATCTCGGCCGCCTCTTCGCGGGCCTGCTCCTGGATGCGCCGGGCCACTTCTTCGCCGTTCTTGCGGCCGGCTTCCACGATCCTGGAAGCCTCGTTGCGGGC
>CAZRSM010000084.1:0-3135 GCA_964602755.1 uncultured Planctomycetales bacterium | reverse complement strand
GGCGTTGGTGCTGTCGTAGTGGGCCAGCAGGATCGACAGGTCGGCCAGGTCGACGACCTGGTCGCCGTTGAGATCGCCGACACAGTCGGGACAACCCGGTGCGGGCTGCGAACAGCTCCAGCCGGCGGAAATGTCGAACGTCACGATCTCGTTCAGATCGCGGTCGCTCAGGGCGGCATATGGCACGAAGCCGGCGGCGCGACAACGCTGATAGAAATCGGCCACGCGCGCGTCGTTGACGCCCGGGCCGACGGCGCCGGCGTCGATGCAGTAATCGGTCACCAGAACGGTCTTGCCGCGCGCCGTGAACTCGGCGAGCTGCTCGAGCACGTACTGGGTTTCGTCCGCCGGCTGCGCGGCCAGCTCGTTGTAATACAGGTCTTCCTGGCCGATACCGCTGACGGCGGCGAAGTAGCGCTGCGTGTCGGCGTCAAGGCCATAGTCGTCGTCGCGGATGATGTCGGCGGCGTTCTGGGGGAACACGAGAAAACCGCTTACCCCGCGCGTGATGCGGGCATAGCCGGCGATGCTTTCGATCAGGTCGATCATGCGCGCGCGGGCGGTCATGCGCGACAGCTCGGCGTGGCCGCTGTTCGGATCGCTCCAGAACTCGTAGGCGTCCACGATGTCGAGATACACGCCGTCGAAGCCGGCGTCGATGATGCGGTCCAGGGGCGACGCGTCGGGGCCGCCGGCAGTTCCAAACAGCAGCGCCTGCCAGTCGGGATCCCAGTAGCGCACCTTGTAGTTGCCGGGCCAGTCGGGATTGGCCGGACCGAGCCAGGCCGGCGCCACGCCGGGGATCGGATCCCCGTTGGCGTCCACCCAGTTGGGATCCCAGTAGTCGCGGTAGTCCTCGGCCTCGCCGATGCTGAGGTAGGCCAGGATGGTCTTGCGGCAGGGGCCGGCGCTGCGGATCTGCTCGATCTCGACGGCCGAGAAGCCGGTGGTCCACGAGCCGTCGCGGGTGGGTTCCAGGATCAGCCAGTGAAAGCCGGCCTGCGTCAGCTCGGCCACGCTGACCGCCTCGGGTTGCAGCAGGTAGCACAGGTCGTCCTCGCCGGCCTGGGCGGCCGCCGGCGGGCGACAGGCGGTCAGTGTCAGCATCAGCAGCGGGGTCAGCCGACGCAGCTCGGCGTGGATCATTTGCGCTCCCTCGTTTCTCCACGAGCGCCGCGCGGCGGCGCGTTGCTTGCAGGGTTCATTATACATCAGCGGCCCGCGCGATCGAAGCGCAGCGGCGCGGCCCCCGGCGTCGGTTATCGGCACCAGGGGCCGCGGGTGGTTGTCAGGCAGTTGCCGACCTGAGCGGCGGTCAGCAGCTCGTGCCGTAGACGCTCAGCAGCAGCGCCAGGTCGGCCAGGTCGACGTCACCGTCGCCGTCGAGATCGCCGTCGGCGTAGGTCATGCCACTGGTCGAGCCGTAGTTGGCCAGCAGGATGGCCAGGTCGGCCAGGTCGACGGTGCCGTCACCGTTGAGATCGCCGGCGGGCCCGCTGGTCAGCACGATCAGTTGGAGCTGGACCTCGTCGGTGCGGCCGAGCGAATCGGTCACGCGCACGCGCGGTACGAACGTGCCGCTGACGGCAGGCGTGCCGCTGAGTATCCCGTCGGCGGACATCGTCAGACCGTCGGGCAACGGCACGGGCGGCGCCAGCTCGACGGAATTGACGCCGTTGAGCGCCGGCTGGCCGTCGTACATCGACAACAGGTAGAAGACGCCGTCACCGCCCGAGATGCCGATGGTGGGCGTCAGCGAGCTGTTGCCGCTGGCGTAGTGGAAACGGATGCGCCCGTCGTCGTAGAGCGTGCACGAGAAGTTCACCGCGTTGCCGTACGCGTAGGTCACGGTATCCCAGCGGATGGTGACCTGCCCGGGGACGGACTCGTCGATGAAGACGTCGTTGCCCGAGAAGTCGGTCCGCAGGTCGTCCCACAACGGGGCGATGCGTACGGCCGCCACCAGCTCGCTGGTCGAGTTGCTGTAGTCGGCGTAGCTGTTGGTGAAGTCCAGGAACCCGTTCGAGCAGACCCACACCTGGGTGTAGACCTGGCCGTAGAACGGGAAGGCGAACGGCAGCGTGTACGACCAGGAGCCGTCGTCGGCGTGCCAGCCCTGGGCCGTGCCGACCGTGGCGAACTGGTTGCCGCCCAGATCGGTTTCGCTGTACTCACCCTCGCCGGCCACTTCCCACGTCAGCGGCGGCTGACCCTGGTCGGCCTGCATGGTGAACGGCCCGTACTGGCAGCCGACCGCCCCGGGCGGCAGCGTGCTGGTGGTGATGGTCGGGGCGTCGTACTGCACCAGGATCGAGACCGTGGCGATGTTCGAGTCGCCGCCGTCGGGCGGGGTGCCGCCGTCGTTGGCCTTGAACTGCAGCGAATCGTCGCCGTAGTAGTCGGTCGCCGGTGTATAGAGCACCTGGTTGCCGTAGGCCACCAGGCTGTAGGGCAGGTCGCCGGCGGTGATGACGTAATTGTTGCCGGGGTCGGTCAGCGTGCCGTGGGTCGGCAACGCGGTGACTATGTAGGTCAGCGCCCCGGGCGGGTCGGGCAGGCCGTCGTAGTCGCTGGCCTGCAGGGTGATGGTGGTGGCGGTGTTGACCGGCACGTCGACGTGCGAATCGCGCGCCCGCGGCGCGCCACTGCACATCGACAGGGCTTCCTGGACCGCCATGTAGGCGTCGACCATGCCCCAGCCATAGTCGTTGTCTTCGCCCGTCGGGCCGAGATCGACGGCGGTGTCGAACAGGATCTGCTTGATTTCGTCCGGCGTGAGGTCGGGACAAGCCTCGCGCATCAGGGCCACCACGCCGTTGACGTGCGGCGAGGCCATCGAAGTCCCGCTCCAGCCGCTCTCGTAGCCGCCGCCCGGCACTGCCGAACGCACGTTGACGCCCGGGGCCACGACCTCGGGCTTGATGGCCGCCGAGCCGTCGGGTGTGCAGTAGGACGGACCGCGCGAGGAGAAGTCGGCGATCGGCCAGCCGCTGGTGTTGGCGTCGATGGCGCCCACGCTGAAGGTGCGATAGGCGTCGGTGGCGCGGTCGGGCGGGCGGCCGATCGTGCTGGCACCCGGCCCTTCGTTGCCGGCCGAGAAGAGGATCACGATGCCGGCGGCCTCGCAGGCGTCGA
>CAZRSM010000083.1:0-11802 GCA_964602755.1 uncultured Planctomycetales bacterium | reverse complement strand
CCGTCCCCCCTTCCAGGGGGGACTTACAGGGGGGTCAGCGCCTCCGCCCACAACCCGCCACCGGATCGCCGCGCCGCCCGCTGGATGCAACCCCTCAATCCCTTAATCCCTGTTCCCTGAATCCCTCTCCCTCCGTCCCTGCGTCCCTCTCTCCCAGGGGGGTCAGCGCCCGCGACCACAAGCCGCCAGCGCTGCGCGACCGATTCACCATTCGGCGACCATTCCTTATGATGGTTGCCCGATGAATCGCTGATGTCGGCGGTCGTCACCGTGCGATCCGCCGCCCGCCCGAGGAGGCCGCCGTGAGCACTTCGCCGCAGTCCAACGAAACGACACCCCGGCAGGACAAATCCGAGGTCGCCAAGAACCGTCAGGCCAAGCGCCGCCCGGTCCACGAAGTCGTTTTCATCACCTATCCCAAACTGCTGTTCATCTGGCCGCTGATCCTGGCGGGCTTCGTGCTCTATCCGTTCGGAGCGCCCGCCGAGCCGATGTCCTCGACGGTGGCGGCCTACGAAGTGGCCCGCAACGCTCCGGCCCCGCAGCCGGCCGCAACCGCCCCCAGCGGGCAGGCCGGCGAGCAGTCCGCGGCGGCGCCGGTGGTGGCCAACCCCTTCGTGTCGCACCGGCTCGAGGTGTTGGGGTGGATCTACATCTGGGTGCTGATCATCGTGATTCTCACGCTGGGGGTGGACATTGGGCGCAACGAGGCCGGCTTCTGGGTGGTCTTCATCGCCGGCATCTGGATACTGGGTCTGTGGCTCCAGGACGTGCGCAATTTCACCCTTTTCGGCGACATCTACCGCTGGTTCGCCGACCTCGACGTGCAGTACAACCGCAGCCTGGGGCTGGCCCTGAGCATCATCCTGCTGGTGCCGTATCTGGTGATGATCTTCTGGGCCAGGATCAACGACAAGTGGCGCATCACGCACAACGAATTCGAGCACTACTCCTTCGGCAAGTCCGACGATTCGCTCGGCCGCGGGGCCAAGACCATCCGCACCACCTACCCCGACGTGCTCGAGCTGCTGCTGGGGCTGGCCGGTACGCTGATCGTCTACAACGCCACCGGCACGCGCCAGCTGCGCCGCATCCCGCACGTCATGTTTCTGCCGCTGGTGCGCCGCCGACTCGACGAGATTCTCGAACGCACCGCCGTCACCAGTGCCCAGATCGAGGAGGACGACGAAGACGACGAGGAGGTCGACGTCTGATTTGTCCGCCCGGGCGGGAACCGGCCGCCGTGCATCGGGTCAAATAACTCGTGGTATAAGTACTTGACGCCCCCGGTCGGCCGTCGGCGGCCGGCCCGCATGAATATCCCGGCGTGGTCACAACTCAGTTCGCATGCGCAGGAAGCGAGGCCCCACGATGTCAGCAATCCGCGTTCTTCGTGAATCGATCGCTCTGACCAGCCTTGGTCTGTGTCTGCTGGCCGTCCGGCCGGCCGCCGCGGGCGAGGTCGAGCTGCCCGTAACCCACGTGGCCATCTTCTCTTCCGGCGTCGCGTTCTATCAGTGCCAGGGCGTGGTCGAAGGCGAGGCCACCGCCGAGCTGACCTTCCGCACCGACCAGATCAACGACGTCATCAAGTCGCTGGTGGTCGAAGACCTCGACGGCGGCCGCGTGGGCGTGGTCAGCT
This sequence comes from uncultured Planctomycetales bacterium, assembly GCA_964602755.1. Lineage (GTDB taxonomy): Bacteria > Planctomycetota > Phycisphaerae > UBA1845 > Fen-1342 > JALSRY01. Next base: position 10,160 of record CAZRSM010000083.1, on the reverse strand, counting down.
ACGCCTCGCGCGACCCGCTCGACAAGCTCCTGGCCAGCTTCGCCGTCGATATCGCCGACAAGCCCACCCTGCCCGAGCTGCTCGAACAGCTCCGCGGCGAGCCGGTCAGCATCGACGGCGCGGTCAAGCTGAGCGGCGTCATTTTCGGCGTCGAGTCGCGGGAGACCCTGGTCGAGAAATCGGCCCGCACGGTCTCGTACTATCTCAATATCCTGACCGACAAGGGCCTGCAGCAGGTCGCCATCGACGGAATCCGCAACATCACGCTGAGCAACCCCAAGATCGACCAGGAGCTGCGCGACGCTCTGGCCGCCCTGGCAACCGCGCACGACACCGACAAGAAGACCATCACGCTGCGTTTTGCCGGTGAGGGCCGCCGACGGGTACGGGTCTCGTACGTGCTCGAAGCCCCCATCTGGAAGACCACCTACCGCCTGCTGCTCGACGAGGAGGGCCGTCCCTATCTCCAGGGCTGGGCCACCGTCGACAACGCCACCGAGCGTGACTGGGAAAACGTCCGGCTGGCGCTGGTCTCGGGACGCCCGATCTCGTTCGTGATGGACCTTTACTCGCCGATCTACGTGCCGCGGCCGCGCGAAGAGCTGGAGCTGTACGCCTCGCTGCGGCCGCCGGAGTACGCCGCCGGCGTCCCGGCTGAGAAGAAAAAGCTGGCCGCCCGGGCCGCCGGCCGCCGGGTCGCCAAGGCACCGGCGATCATGATGGGCGTGAGCGAACACGCGGGAACCGACCGCGGCGCCACGGCCCTTGAAGCGGACCAACGGATCGATCTGGCCGACGCCGGCGTCAGCTCGCTGGCCCAGGCGGGCCGCGTGGGCGAGTTGTTCCGCTACCTGATCGACACCCCGGTGTCGATCCCGCGCCAGCATTCGGCGATGCTGCCCATCGTCAATACGCGCATCGACGGCCGCAAAGTCAGCATCTACAACCCCCGCAATCATGCCCAGCACCCGCTGTCCGGCCTCGAGATCACCAACACCAGCGGCCTGAGCCTCATGCAGGGACCGGTCACGGTGCTCGACGGCGACACCTACGCCGGCGACGCCAAGCTGCCCGACCTGGCACCCCAGGAGAAGCGTCTGGTCGCCTACGCACTGGACCTCGAGGTCGACGTGCGGGTGGAGCGCGCCAGCCGACCCGACAGCATCACCGCCCTGCGCATCGTGCGCGGCACGCTGATGCACACCCACCGCTACGAGGATTCCACCAAGTACATCGTCACCAACAAGAGCGACCGCCCCAAGACCGTGATCATCGAACATCAGCACGGCGACGATTGGAAGCTCATCCAGCCCGAGCAGGCCTACGAACGCGCCGCCGGCCTGTCGCGCTTCCTGGTGCAGGTGCCGGCCCACGAGACCGTCGAGCTGCCGGTCAGGTTCGAGATGGTCACGACGCAGAGCGTCGAGCTGACCAACCTCAACACCGACCGCATCCGCTTCTACATCCGCGCCCGGACGATCTCGCCGGCGGTGCGCGAGGCGTTGCAAAGGGTCATCACTTTGCAGGAGGCCCTGAACAAGGCTACCCACGAGGTGCGGCAGACCAAGACGCGCCTGGACGAGCAGGTCGACCAGCAGGCCCGTATCCGCCAGAACCTCAAGACGCTGCCGCAGAACAGCGACGTCTACCGCCGACAGCTCGAGAAGTTCGACCGCATCGAGACGCAGATCGAAAAGCTACAGGCCCAGTTGGCCGAGGCCCGCGAAGCCCAGGCCCAGACCCGCAAACGCCTGGAGCATTACTTGACGACCCTGTCAGTCGAGTAGACGGCCGGCCGAGGCGGCTGGCCGGCAACAGAGCCGGACCCGCCGGGTGGCACGGGCAAGCGCCAGCTTGCCCGTGTTCAGCACCTGCTAGAGTCGTCCCGCGGCCGGGCAGCACGGGCCGGTTTCGCTTGCCCACGGACCCCCGGAAACCGGGCGGTCGGCCCCGGGGCGACCGGGGTCCGATTTCCGAGAGTCGGCTCCCCGCGGCGAAAACCGGTCAGGCTCCGGCATCCGGCGGCACTGCCCGGAGCTTGACAGCCGGCTACAATCACAGATAGCCTCAACCGCGACGCTCGTTCTCGAAAGGGTGCGGCATGGAAATCCGCATGGACCTGGCACAGATCGTGATTTCCGAGACGCGCGACACGCAGATCATCGTGCTGCGCGAGCGCAACGGCAGCCGCACCCTGCCCATCGTTATCGGACTGACCGAAGCCGTCGCGATCGACCGGCGCGTCAAGGGCCTTCAGCTTCAGCGCCCCCTGACGCACGACCTGCTGGCCAACGTGATCGAGGCCCTCGGCGGCGAGTTGGAAAAGATCGTCATCAACGACCTGCACGAGCACACCTTCTACGCCAAGCTGGTTATCAGGCAGCACGGCGAGCTGATCGAGGTCGACAGCCGACCGTCCGACGCCATCGCTCTGGGCGTGGCCGACGAGATTCCGATCTACGTCGAGGACCACGTGCTGCGCAACGCGGCCCAGGGTTGAGGCCGGCGCCAACGCCCCATAATCATCATCCTGCTCTCGCGCCCAGGGGGTCCGCACGGCCGGAACTGGCTGTTCGTCGGCGGCTTATGAATGCCGACCGGCGGCAGCGCCGATGATGCCTGCGGGTTTACGTTGATCGCGACAAGGAAGAGGCGTATGTCCTTTGCTCAGCCCCCGGCAGGCCCCGCCCCGACTCCCGGCGCTGCGGGTGCCGGCACCGACGGCCAATTGCCGCCCGAACTCAAGCGGGCCCTCTCGCGCATCACCGAGATCAGCTCGCTGCCCGAGGTCACCGCGCGCATAGTTGAGGTGGTCGAAGACCCGCGCTCCACCGCTCAGGAGATGCGCGAGATCGTCAAGCACGATCCGGCCCTGGCGGCCAAGATCCTCAAGGTGGTCAACTCATCGTTCTACGGGCTGCCCTCGCAGATCTCGAGCCTCGACCGCGCGATCGTCATGCTGGGGCTCAGCGCGGTCAAGAACATCGCGCTGGCGGCTTCGCTTTCGCGACTCTTCCGCCCCGGGGCGCTCTCGCAGCGCTTCTCGGCCCGCGACCTGTGGAACCACTGCATCTCTGTCGGCGTCTGCGCACGCATGCTGGCCCAGGCCAGCTTCGGGCAGGCCGAAGAGGCCTTCGTGGCCGGTCTGGTCCACGACATGGGCATCCTGCTCGAGTTCCAGGTGCTGCCCGACAAGCTGCGCCAGGTCGTCAGCCGTTGCGAGCAGCAGCCCGAGGACTTCTGCGCCGTCGAGCGCGAGATCATCGGCGCTGACCACCAGGTTTTCGGCGGCGCTCTGGCCGAGAAGTGGAAGTTCCCCCTCGGTCTGCGCGTGGCCATCAGCCACCACCACAACCCCGGCAACCTCAAGCCCGAGCTGTTGCGCGTGGTCACCGCCGTCCAGGTCGCCGACCTGATCTGCTGCCAGAACGAACTGGGTTTTTACCTCTCGGCCCTGCACCGTGACGTGACCGACGAAATGCTCGACGTCATCGGCCTGGGCGAGCAGCGCGTGGCCGAGATCCTCGAAGACCTCGGCGACCGCATCGAGGAAACCCAGCAGATCTTCGCCAGCGAATAGTCCGTCCAGCCACCGCCACCGCTTCAGCGGGCGCGCACGAACCACTCGCGTTTCAGCCCGGCCGGCTCGATGTGTGATTCGACATCTTCCAGGAAGCGCTGCGCGTCGGTGTAGTAACCGGCCGTTGGCCGCACGCCGTCCACGCGGCGGGCCCACCAGCGGTTGAAGCGCTGCATCAGCGCCTCGCGCACGTACTTGGCCGTCATGCTGGCCAGCGCCACCGGCAGATGCTGCCTGTCGGCGTCGACGGCGAACTCGATGAACCAGTCGCCGCCCGCGCCGCTGAGCCGGTAGCGGCTGTACTGGGCGCACAGCTCCAGCTCGGTCAGCTCGCGGTCCTCGAACGCCTGCCGCAGCAGCCGGGCGTAGTCCGTCCGCCCGCCCAGCCGGTCGACGCGCACCACCAGCGTCTGCTCACCGGCGGCCCGTCCGGCGCGGTCGATCAGCCGCAGGACCAGCTCGGCCAGCACGGCCGCCTTGTTGCGTGTCTGCGCGATGCGGCGATTGAAGCGGTCCTCGGTGAGCAGCTCGGCCCGCAGGCGCTGGCAGACCATCCGGGCCGAGCGCATGGTGCGCTCCAGGCGCCCGGCGACCGCCTCGACGCGCCCGCTGGCGGCCTCCAGCGGCAACTGGCACTCCAGCTCGCGATACCAGCCCAACGGGCAGTCGTCACCCACCCGTGCGCCCAGCCCGTCCAGCAGCCGATCGAGCCGCGAGCAGTCCAGCCCGGCGCAACGGGCGAACGCGAGCACGGCGCGTTCCAGCGTGTGCAGCCCGCGTTTGCGATCGAATACGCTCTTGGAATCGTTTACCGCCAGGCGCCACTGGCCGCGGGTGGCCTTGCGCACGACGCACTCCCGCAACAGTTGCCAGCCGTCGGCGCGGAGCCGTTCGGGGCCGGTGCGCCACAGGCTGGCGGCCACCACCAGCGGCCCCAGCGTCGGCCCGTAGCCGGCCTCGTCGATCCCGACCAGGAGCGGCACGGCTCACCACCCCAGTACGTAGAACACCGATGTGAACAGCATGTCGACGCCGATCAGCATGACGATGCACTTGACCACCGTGGTGGTCGTGGCCCGGCCGACGCCCTCGGCGCCGCCGCGCACGTTCAAGCCCTCGTAGCACGCCAGCAGGGCGATCAGCATGCCGAAGACGGCGGACTTGCTCAGGCCCGTCATGTAGTCGGCCACGTCAACCGCGTCGGCGGTGATGTCGAGGTAGACTTCGGGGCTGATACCCAGCACGAAGACGCCGGTCAGCAGCCCGCCGATCACGCCCACCACGTCGGCCAGCACCGTCAGCCCGACCATCATCACCGCCGTGGCGCTGACGCGCGGCACCACGAGCAGCCGGATCGGATCCAGGGCGTGCGCTCGCAGGGCCTTGATCTCTTCGCCTTCGACCATGGCGCCCAGCTCGGCGGCGATCGAGGCCCCGGCAAAACCGCTGAGCAGAATCGCCGTGATGAGCGGCCCCAGCTCGCGCAGCACGGCAACCGCCACGACCGTGGCGGTCTGTTCGATCTGGCCGTAGTCCTCGAGCGTGGGGGCGAGGTTGAGCGCCAGGATCACGCCGATGAAGACCTGCACCAGCATCACGATGGGGATGCTGCGCACGCCGAAGCGGTAGCTCTGCTCTACCAGCAGGCGGGCGCGGATGCGGCCGCCGGTGCGGGTTGCGGCGCGCCAGGCGCGGTCGAGCGTTTGCCCGAACAGACGTGTCAGGCCGCCCACGTAGACCACCGCCAGCCGCAGTGTGCGCAGGGCCCCGCGGGTGGCCGCACCGACGGCCACCGGACCGCGTTGCCACCAGGGCAGCATTGCCGGCTGGGGCGAATCACTCATGCCTGCCGGGCCTCGTCAATGCTCTTGGCGATCTTGAAGAACTTGTCCAAACGGGTGATCTCGAAGACGCTGCGCACCCGCGGCTGCAGGCCGACCAGCACCACGTCGCCGCCGGTCCGCAGGGCGCGCCGCTTGAGCTCGACGATCGTGCCCACTCCCGACGAGTCGACGTAATCGACCCCCGAGAGATCCATGATCACCAGCTTGGGCGCCTGCGGCTCGACCAGCTCGGTCAGCCGTCTGCGCAGGTCGGGCGAGCTGCGCAGGTCGACCTCGCCCTTCAGGCGCACGATGACATCGTCGCCGTCACGGTCGGCCTCTATCTCCAGCCGGGGTTGTTCGTTCATGACTCCTCCCGTGGCCTGCCCTGGCCGGCGGACACGTCGGCGCGGTACTTGCGCATGGTCAAGCGCATGCCGCCGCCCCGGGCGTGCTCGTAGATCACTTCAGACATGACGCTGCGAATGATGTGCACCCCGAGGCCGCCGGGACGGATGTCGTCCAGGTCGCGGCCGCAGATCTGCTCGATGGGCACCTGTTTGCCGTAGTCGCGGATCACGATTTCCAGCCCTTCGCCGCGGCGGGCGTCGCTTACGCGCCTGGCGCGCAGCTCGATGGGCTGCCCCGGCTTGCCGTCGTAACCGTGGCGGATCACGTTGCTGAGGGCCTCGTCGACCGCCAGCATGATGTCGGCGGCATGTTCTTCGCTCCAGCCGACCCGCATGGCCCACTGCTGGACCGCCTCGCGCACCTGGGCCAACTCGCCGGCGTCGCTGGTGATGTCCAGAGCCAGTTCGTCCGCTGCGCTCATCCAGCCTGCCCTTCGCCCTCCGCCACCGGCGCCGGGGCCTGCCCGCGCTGACGACACAAGCGCTCCAGCTCACCGCTGCGCCGCGCTTCGCGCCAGCGCGCCACGGCGGCCTTGCGCTGCGCCGGCGGATCGTAGTAGTGATAGCCGTAGTCGCGGCCGCACAGCCGCTCGAGGCTGTTGATGGCGTACATGCGCACCGCCGCCGCCTCGTCTTCCAGGAGATTGATCAGCAGATCGAGCCCGCGGCAGTCGCCCCGCCGGGCCAGCTCGACCGCCGCCTGTGCCCGGTCCAGCGGATAGTCCGAGTACGCCGCCTGCCGGGGCCGCACTCCCCCACACGCCCCGACCAGCACTACGGCCGCCAGCAGAATCGCCCCCGCCGCGACCTTCCTGACCCTGATGCGAAACATGGCGGCATTATAGCGAGCTGCCGCGCCGCTCACACCTCCAGCGACGCGTCGAACAGCCGGCCGTACTCCTCGCTGCAGAACCGATCGGTCATACCGGCCACGTAGTCGGCCACCACGCGGGGCACGCCCTCGTCGTCCACGCGAGCGGCATAGCGCGCCGGCATCAGTTGCGGCTTGTTGACATAGGCCTCGAAGATGGCGCTGACCATGCGAAACGCCTTGTCGTCCATGCGCACCACCTGCCGATGCTGGTAAACCTGCTCCGAAAGCATGGCGCCCAGCTCGTCCAGCAGCTCCTGGCTCTGGGCGCTCAGTGCGACCTCGGCCGGCCCGGCGCCGCCGGCCGCAGACCGGGAGTTGCGCTGCAAATCGCCGATCAGCAGGGCTTCCATGCGCTGCAGCGTGGGCCGCAGGTGGCGCAGGCAGTCGCTGCGTCGCGGGCGCGCCGGACCGCGATAGCACTGCTGCCACAGCCGGATCGCCGCCAGGTCGTCCGGGTCGATCATGCCGGCGTACAACCCGTCCTGCAGATCGTGCAGCGTGTAGGCCAACTGGTCGGCCACGTTGACCACGGCACTCTCCGCCGGTGCCGCCGACGACTGATCCTGCGGCTGATCGTAGCGCGTGCGATGGGTGCGCAACGCGGCCCGTACGCCGGCCGTGAGGTTCAGGCCGCGAAACTCGGGGTACGGATGCTCGAGGTACGTCACCACGCGCAGCGTCTGCTCGTTGTGTTCGAACCGCCCCCCGTGCTGCTGCATCGCGGCGTGCAGGGCCCGTTCGCCGGCGTGCCCGAACGGCGGATGGCCCAGGTCGTGCGCCAGGGCCGCCACCTCGGCCAGGTCGGCATCCAGGCCCAGGCAGTCGGCGATCCGCCGTGCCAGACCGGCCACTTCCAGCGTATGCGTCAGCCGTGAGCGGAAGTGGTCGCCGCGCGGCGCCACGAACACCTGCGTCTTGTACTGCAGCCGACGGAACGCGGCCGAGTGCACGATGCGGTCGCGATCGATCGCCAGCGGGGCGCGTTCGTCGAGATAGGGGTCGTCGTGCTCGCGCGCCAACCAGTCGCTGTTGGTCATGCTTGCCTCCCGCCGTCGTCGGCCCGGGCCGCCGCCAGACGTTCGACCAGTTGCCGGGCCGCCCGCTGGGCGTCTGCGGCAGCCACCACCGCCGCGCATACGCAGACGTGCTGTGCCCCCAGACGCAGCAGCACGTCCACATTCTCGGCGTCGATGCCGCCGATGGCCACCACCGGAAGCGCCGTCCGCTTCAGCGCACCGGCCAGCAGCTCCGTACCAGCGACCGCGACCTGCGGCTTGGTGCCACTGGCGAACATCGGCCCCACGGCGACATAGTCCGGACCCTCGGCCAGCGCCGCGTCAAATTGAGCCGGCGTATGCGTGCTCTTGCCCACCAGCAGCCGTGCGCCGGCCACGCGCCGCACCTGTGCAACCGGGAGGTCGTCCTGGCCGACGTGTACGCCGTCGGCACCGCTCAGCAGAGCCACATCGGGCCGATCGTTGATGATCAGCAGCGCGTCGTGCTCGCGGGTGAGCCCGCGCAGCCACCGGGCGCGGCGCAGCAGCTCGGCGTCGGGCAGCTCTTTTTCGCGCAATTGCAGACAGCCCGCGCCGCCGGCCAGCGCCGCCCGGGCGACCTGGCGCCACGGCCCGCGGCAGGCCCGCTCGCTGACGATGACGTACAACCCGGTGTTCCTGAAGCGCCGCCGCGGCTCGGCCCGCAGGACGGCCCGCTGGGTGAGTTCATAGCTCTGGTAGCGCAGGCGCTCCGCCAGCCGGGCGGCCTCGGGCTGGTCGAGCTTGGCGTACTCCTCGATGACCCGCAGGGCCTCGCCCAGCCGGCTCAGGGCCGCCGCCGCCACCTGCCCGGCGTCATGGCGCTCCAGCTCGGCGGCGGTTTTCGTTTCGCGGCCCACGTCGCCCAGGATATCGCGTGCCGCCAGCAGCTCGTCGCTGGTCCAGTGCCTGGCCAGTTGGCGCAGTTCGTGGCGCAGGGCCTTGAGTGCCGTGGCCAGTTCGGCATCGTCGAGCACGAAGCGCGCGTGCTCCTCGACCACCCGCAGGGCCTCGCGTGCCCGGTTGAGGTTGGCATCGATGATGCGCAGTGTCTCGCTTCTCGACATCGACCACCTTCGGCGGCACCGCGCGGGCGCCTCAGTGTGCCGGATGGAACCAGTCGTAGAGGTCGGCGAACATCTGCACCAGCGCCACGATGACCGGAATGGTCGTGATGGCCACGGCCCACTCGGCCAGGCGCCGCCCCTTCTCGAAGTCGCGCCCGCCGATGATCTGGCATACCACGATCACCACTACGACCAGCGTGAACTTGAAGACCACCATCCCGGGAATGCCCCAGTTCTGGAAGACCCAGTTGGCGATGGCGTTGGTCTCGACGCCGCGCGATTCGGCCATCGTTTCGTCGCGCGGGAACAGCAGCGGGTGCAGGATCAGGGCGGTCAGGATAACGTCCAGCGTCGCCAGCAGAACGAACCAGTTATAGGCGTTGGGGTAGCGTGCCGGCTGGTTGAGCAGGCCCTTGCGCTGGCTGTCGTCTGGTCGTTGCTGCTTGCTCATCGCCGCTTGCCCGCCGGTTGGCCGCCCCGGTCACCCGGGGCGGCGTACCATTATCAGCATACAATGGCCGGTCGAAGTATACGCGCCGAGTGCGGGTTTGTCGCGCCTCACAAGAGCAGACGGTGCCGGCCGGCGCGGGCATGCGACGAGCCGGTGATTACGCAGGAGGCTTGCAGCATGAAAGTCATCGCAGACGTATGCGTCGTGCCGATCGGTGTGGGCGTGTCGGTTTCCAGGTACGTGGCGGCCTGCGAGCGCGTGCTGCGCGACGCCGGTCTGAAGATCCGCCTGCACGCCTACGGCACGAATGTCGAGGGCGAGTGGGACCAGGTCTTCGCGGCCATCAGGCGTTGCCACGAGGTGGTGCACGAGATGGGCGCCCCGCGCATCAGCACCACGATCCGCGTCGGCACCCGCACCGACCGCGACCAGACCATGGAAGACAAGATCGCCAGCGTCGAGCAGAAACTCGCCGGCCGGTCCTGACGACCCGCCCGCCGACGCGGCCCGCATGTCGAGCATTCCCGCGGCCAGCCACGGGCCGCCCGTCGCTGTGCCGGGCGCGCCCTGCCTCCGGGGTCGCATTCGTGTGCCGGCGCATGCGGCCTGCAGCAGTCCGTGTGCCGGTTGCCTGCGGGCCCGCTTGGTAATACGATGTATTACAGGCTGCCCCAGGCGCGGCATGGGCAGGCCGGTCGGATCAGTACGAAAGGAACCAGGCACATGGGCACGGCGGCTGGTACCAAGGCGAACATCATCTCGTTCAAGGCGGACGCTTCGCTGCTCGAAGCGCTCGAAGGCATCGAGAACCGCTCCGAGTTCATCCGGGCGGCGGTGCTCGCGGCGCTCGACAACATCTGTCCGCTGTGCCGCGGGCGTGGCATCCTGACTCCCAATCAGAAGAGACACTGGGCCAGCCTG
>CAZRSM010000082.1:0-2242 GCA_964602755.1 uncultured Planctomycetales bacterium | reverse complement strand
GCACATCTACTGGGTCGCGGACGACGACTGCCAGCCGCCGGCGGCGTGGCGGCTCTATTGGCGGCGCGGCGGTGGAAGCTGGCAACCGACGACCGACCGCGGCCGCGCGCCGGCCGAACGGGCCGGCTGGGACACGCGCGTCTTCGACGAGGTCTACGCCGACGAGATCAAGCTGGAAGTAAAGTTGCGGCCCGGCTGCTCGGCCGGCATCTTCGAGTGGATCTTCGGCCCGCAGAACCCGGCCTGAGGACCGCGACACGGCGGGGGGAGATTTGCTATCATCGCTGCAGACGGTCGGGCGAAGGTGCCCGGCCGGTCGGGCAACGGGCGGATGCGAGGTGGTCATGACGGCGCCGACGTTGGATGTCTACCTGAACAAGCGCGTGGTGCTCGACACCGCCGGCCCGATGATCTACATCGGGCTGCTGGAAGGCTACGACGAACGGGGCTACTGGCTGCTCGAGGCTGACGTCCATGACCGCAGCGACGGCCACTGTACCAAGGAGCAGTACGTCAACGAATCGCGCGAGCTGGCCCGCGACGGCATGGTGCGCAGCAACCGCCGCCGCGTGTTCGTGGAACGCTCGGCGGTGATCAGCGTGTCCGCGCTCGATGAGATAACCTGAAAAAAAGCCCCTCTCCCCGGCAGCACGACCAGGCGGGAGCGGGCTAAGTGGTTTCCGCATAAAGGCAGACCCTCACGCGGCCGGCCCTCGGCCCCCGGGGAGGACGGCGAAATGACTCCGCAGACGGCACGCAAGTATGCCGAACTCCAGCACCGACTGCGTTCGCTCGGCTCGGTGGTAGTGGCGTTCTCAGGCGGCGTCGATTCGGCCCTGCTGCTCAAGGCCGCCGCCGACACGCTCGGCACCGGCAACGTGCTGGCGGTCACCGGTCGCAGCCCGGCCGTGCCGACCAGCGACCTCGAAGCCGCCCAGCGCGTGGCGGCCGAGATCGGCGTCCCGCACGAGACGATCGACACCACCGAGTTTGCCGACGACCACTACACCAGCAACCCGGTCGATCGCTGCTACTACTGCAAGGCCGACCTGTTCGCCCATCTGGTGCGCCTGGCCCGGCAGCGCGGCCTGTGCGCGGTGGTTTGCGGCGACAACGCCGACGACGTGGGCGACTATCGTCCCGGCCGGCAGGCCGCCAGCCAGCAGGGCGTGGTCAGTCCGCTGGCCGAATGCGGGATCACCAAGGACGAGCTGCGCGAGATGGCCGTGGCCCTGGGGCTGTCGATCCACGACAAGCCGGCCTCGCCCTGCCTGGCCTCGCGCGTGCCCTATGGGGAGCCGATCACGCCCGAGAAGCTGCGCCGCATCGACCAGGCCGAGCTTTTCCTGCGCCAGCAGGGCTTCATCGAGTGCCGGGTGCGCCACCACGGACCGATCGCCCGCATCGAGGTCCCGCTCGACCAGATACCCCGGCTGGTCGCCGGCGAGCTGCGCCAGCGGGTCGATGCCCGTTTGCGCGAGCTGGGTTTCGCCTTTGTGACCGTCGATCTGCGCGGCTTGCGCTCTGGCAGCCTCAATGAGGCCGCATTAGGGGCGGGCTTCAAGTCGGCGGGGGAGGTGCCGTCGGCCTGATGAGCTCCAGCCGCCCACGACCGGTCATCGGCGTAACTACCACCTTTGAACCAAACGGCCGCGTGCCCGAGCGCCTGCACAGCGCCCTGCTGGCCGGCTACAGCGACGCCGTCTACGCCGCCGGCGGCCTGCCACTGGCCCTGCTCGCACCGCCCGAGCCTGATTCCCGGCAGATCGACCAGTTGCTGGCCCGCTGCGACGGTCTGCTGCTCTCCGGCGGCGACGACCTGCCGCCGACGGTCTACGGCCAGCCGGCCCACCCGGCCACCAGGCCCATGCACGCCCGGCGGGCGCGCTTCGAGCTGCTCGTCTGCCAGCGCGCCGACGCGCTGGGCCTGCCGATGCTGGGTACCTGCCTGGGGCACCAGTTACTGCACGTGGCCCGCGGGGGTCGGCTGTGGCAGGATCTCGCAGCGCTCGAGCTGACGCCGCGCGTCAGGCACCACCTCGAAATCGACGAGAACACGTTTCATCACGTGCGCGTCGTGCCCGACTCGCTGCTGGCGCGCGTGCTGGGGGCCGACCGGCTGGAGACCAACAGCCGCCACCACCAGGCGGTCGACCCGCAGCAACCGGGCCGCGACCTGCGCGCGGTGGCGCTTGCAGACGATGGGGTGATCGAAGCCTCGGAGGATCCGCGCCCGGGCCGC
>CAZRSM010000081.1:0-9942 GCA_964602755.1 uncultured Planctomycetales bacterium | reverse complement strand
CGCAGGCTGTTGCCGACGGTGGTTCCGAAGCCGCGCTCGAAGGGCTCGACCACAAAGCGCCCGTATTCGTTGGTGCTGACGGCGTCGTCACGGACGACCCGCGTCGGTAATTCGAGGCCTCGCCATCTGATCCGCATGTTGTTTTCACCTCGGCAAAAGCGTCGAGCCCGCCGGCTCGCTGGGGGCATCCTTACCGCGAGCAGAACTCGACGATCAACTGTTCCTCAACGGGGATCAAAACGTCGTCACGGCCGGGCAGCGCGATGACCTTGGCCTGGAGCTTGTCAGGGTCTACCTGGAGCCAGGTCTGCTCGGGCGGGAAGGGCACGCCCTCGAGCAACTGCATCTGCGCCCGGGCATACTTCTGCGACTTCTCGCGCGGGTTGATCGAGATCACGTCGCCGACCTCGACCAGGTAGCTGGGCCGGTCCACCTTGCGCCCGTTGACATAGATGTGGCCGTGTACGATCGCCTGGCGCGCTCCGCGCCGGCCGGCGATGAAGCGCGTCTTGTAAACCACGTTGTCCAGCCGGCGTTCCAGCAGCCGCAGCAGGGCCACGCCGGTGTTCTCGCGGCTGCGTTCGGCCATCTCGAAGTAGCGCCGGAACTGGCGCTCGAGAATGCCGTAGTGCCGCTTGACTTTCTGCTTTTCGCGCAGCCGAACGGCGTACTCCGAGCCGCGGGCGCGCCGCCAGATGTGCATGCCCGGCGGGTAGTTCTTGTAGTCACGTTCGAGCGGGTTCTTGCCGGTCAGGTCGCGGATGGGCTTGAGCATCAGGTTGACGCCCTCGCGCCGCGAAAGCCGGGTTGTCGGACCGATGTAGCGTCCCATGCGTCAGACCCTCCGCTTCTTGCGCGGTCGGCAACCGTTGTGAGGGATGGGAGTTACGTCCTCGATGGACTGGACCCGCAGGCCGGCGGCGGCCAACGCCGTGATGGCCGACTCGCGCCCTGGCCCGGGGCCTTTGACCTTGACGTCGACTTCCACTACGCCGTACTTGCGCGCCTGGTTGGCGCAGTACTGGGCGGCCCGCTGAGCCGCGAACGGGGTGCTCTTGCGGGCGCCGGTGAACTTCTTTTCGCCGCCGCCCAGCGGCACCGAGCCGGCCGATGCCCAGCAGAGCGTATCGCCGTTGGCGTCCGTGATGGTGATGATCGTATTGTTGAACGTCGCCTTGATGTGCGCCACCCCTTTGGCGACGCTACGTTTCACGCGGCGTTTGCCGGACTTTGCCAAGACCTCAACTCCCTGCGCCTAGCGCATTTCCTTGACACTCTTCTTACCAGCCACCGTCTTGCGCGGCCCCTTGCGGGTGCGGGCGTTGGTGCGCGTGCGCTGGCCACGCACCGGCAACCCGCGAATGTGCCGCAACCCTCTGTAGCAGCGGATGTTGCGCAGTCGGGCGATATTCTGGGCGATCTGCCGCCGCAGTTGCCCCTCGACCACGTAGTCCGCCTCGATGATGTTGGCGATGCGGCTGACCTCGTCCTCGGTGAGCTTGTTGGCCCGCGTGGCCGGGTCGATATTGGCCTTGGCGAGCACCTGCTTGGCCCGGTAGGGGCCGATGCCGTAGATGCGGGTCAGCGCAACGTCGATGCGCTTGTCGTTGGGAACATCCACACCGGCTATACGTGGCATACGCGCAACCTCTCTTCGCTGTCAGCCTTGGCGCTGCTTGTGACGCGGGTTGGTGCAGATAACCCGAACCACGCCCTTGCGCTTGACTATCTTGCAGTTCTCACAAATCCGCCTGACGCTGCTACGCACCTTCATCACGTCACCTCTCTGCGGCCCGACGGGCACCGGACATCGGCTAACCCGCCGACAGTACCAGCACCCCGTCGTCGGTGATGGCTACGTCATGCTCGAAATGGGCCGCCAACGACCCATCCTGTGTTACGACCGACCAGCGGTTGCGGTCGCGAAACTTCACTCCCGGCTTACCGGCGGTGACCATCGGCTCGATCGCCAGGGTCATGCCGGGCAGCAGCTCGAAATCGGCCGACTGCTCGCGCCGGTCGACATAGTTGGGCACCTTCGGCTCTTCGTGCATCTCGCGGCCGATGCCGTGCCCCACGAACTCGCGTACTACGCCGAAGCCACGCGACTCGACGTACTTCTGCATCTTCCGGGCGATGCTGCTCCAGCGTATGTGGGGCCGCATGTCCCGAATGGCCAGCTCCAGCGCCCCGCGGGTGGTTTCCAGCAGGAGCCGGGCCTGACCGCTGATCTTGCCGACCGCAAACGTGCGGGCCGCGTCGCCACAGTAGCCGTTGAGCCGCACGCCGCAATCCACACTGACGATGTCGCCTTCCCGCAGGGGGCGATCGTCAGGAATACCATGCACCACCTCGTCGTTCACCGACGAGCAGATGCTCGCCGGGAACGGAAAACGGGCCTGCGGGTTGACCACGCCTTTGAACAGGGCCTGGGCGCCGGCGTCGCGGATGCGCCGCTCGGCGATCTGGTCCAGCTCGCGGGTGGTCACTCCCGGCCGCACGTGCTCGGCGATCTCGTCAAGGATCTCGTGCACCAGGCGGCCGGCGGCCCGCATCAACTCAATCTCGCGTGGCGACTTGATGATTATCCTCGAGGCGGATGCTTTCATGTGATTCAACCGAGCGCCTCGATGATCGCCGCCACCTGATTCTCCACCGCCGACGGATCCACGGCGGCGTCGACACTGCGCAACAGGCCCCGCCGATCGTAGAACTCGATCAACGGAGTGGTCTGTTGCCGATAAGTCGCCAGGCGCGTGCGCACCGTCTCCTCGGTGTCGTCCACGCGCTGGATCAGCTCGCCGCCGCAGCGGTCGCAAACACCCGACTGCCGGGGCGGGCAGAACTGGACATTATACGTAGCGCCGCAGTTCTTGCAAATGCGGCGGTTGACAATCCGTTCTGCCAGTCTGGCGTCTTCGATCTCGAAATCGATCACGGCGTCGATCCGCCGGCCGAGCTGGGCCAGCCCCTCATCGAGGGCCTCGGCCTGGGGCACCGTGCGGGGAAAGCCGTCGAGGACGATGCCGGCGCTGGCCGGCTGGCGCTGGATGGCGGCCAGCATGACGCCGGTGATGATCTCGTCGGGCACCAGGGTGCCGGACTTGACGTACTGGGCGGCCTGGCGGCCGATCTCGGTATCGGCCTCCATCTCGTTGCGCAGGGTGTCGCCGCTGGACAAGGGAACCAGCTCGAGACGATCGGCCAGGCGCGCGGCCTGGGTACCCTTGCCGCTGCCGGGGGGACCGATGAATATGAGCGTACGTCCCGCCATGATCGGTTAGCCCTGCTAAGCTCTGATTCGTCCGCCGCCGGCGCCGCTTTCGCCGCCCAGGAAGCCTTCGTAGTTACGCATGATGAGGTTGGCCTCGAGGCGCTGGATCAGGTCGAGGGCCACGCTGACGACGATCAGCAGACCGGTACCACCGAGGAAGGCCGAGACCCGGAAGGGGATCTGCAGATAGACCGCCACGATGGTGGGAATCAGGGCGATGATCGTCAGGAAGCCGGCCCCCACATAAGTGATCCGCTCCATGACGGCTTCGAGGTAGTCGGCGGTGCGCTTGCCGGGCCGCAGGCCGGGGATGAAGCTGCCCATGTCACGCAGGTTGTTGGCCAGCTCCTTGGGCTGGAACTGCACCGACACCCAGAAATAGGCGAAGACGTAGACCATCGCGGCGTAGGTGACGCTGTAGATGTAGGCCCCGGGCCGGAAAGCGTTGTTGAGGAAGTCCCACACGCCCACCGGCGGGATGCCGGCGTTCGACAGCGAGCCGAACAGCCAGCTCGGCAGCAGCAGAAACGAACTGGCGAAGATGATCGGCATGACGCCGCCGTGGTTGACCTTCAGCGGCAGGTAGTGGCGCTGGCCCCCGACGATCCGCCGACCGCGGGTCTGCTTGGCCTGCTGGATGGGAATCCGGCGTTGAGCCTGGGTGATCAGGATCGAGCCGGCGACCACGGTGACGAAAGAGACCACCAGAAAGAGGATCTTGGGCGGGGTCATGTCGCCGCCGCTGACGGTGCCCTTGAGGTTGATGCCCTGGGCGACCTCGATGATGGCGTTGGGCAGCCGGGCGATGATGCCGGCCATGATGATGAGGCTGATGCCGTTGCCGACGCCGTACTCGTCGATCTGCTCGCCGATCCACATCAGTATCAACGTGCCGCACATCAGGCCGGTCAGGGCCATGATGGCGAACGAGAAGGTGCCGGCATAGTCGGCGTATACCAGCCCGTTCTTGTTGAGGTAGCTCAGCCAGAAGACGGCCTGGATGAAGCACAGCCCCACGGTGCCGTAGCGGGTGTACTCCATGATCTTGCGGCGCCCGCTTTCGCCCTCTTTCTGCAGCTTCTCGAAGTAGGGCACCACCGTGACCAGGATCTGGAGGATGATCGAGGCGCTGATGTAGGGCATGATCCCCAGGCCGAACAGGGTGCTCTGGCCCAGGTCGCCGCCGGTGAACATGGCGAACAGTTCGGCGGCCTGCTCGGTGGCCCCGCCGCCGGCCTGGCGGAAGTGCCTCATCAGGCTCTCCTGATTGACGCCCGGGATCGGCACGTAGAAGCCGATGCGGTAGACCGCGAGCATCAGGAGGGTGAACAGAACCTTGTTGCGAAGGTCCGGGATGCGGAAGACGTTGATGAAAGCACGGAACATAGCCGCGAGACCTCTGCGTTAGGCGTCGGCACCGGCCGCCGCTTTGCGGGCTTTCTTTTTCTCGAGCCGCGACACCCGCGGCTGAGCGGGACGCGACTTGGCGGTATTGCGTTTCTGCCGGGCGGCCTTGGCCGGGTCGAGCAGCTTGATGAGCTTGACCGTGCCGCCAGCGGCTTCGATGGCCTGGCGGGCCTTGTCGCTGAAAGCGTGGGCCTCGACGCTGAGCTTCTTGCTGAGCTTGCCTTTGGCGAGGATCTTGACGCGGTCGCTGCGCTGCTGGTAGAGCCGCGAGTCGCGCAGGGCCTCCAGGGTGACGGTGTCGCCGTCGTTGAAGTGGCGCTCGAGCTCGCAGAGGTTGACGGTCTCGAACTCACGCCGGAAGTTGAAGTTGCTGAAGCCCCGCTTGGGCAGCCGGCGGAAGATGGGCATCTGGCCGCCCTCGGTCAGCGGTCGCACGCCGCCGCCCGAGCGGGCCTGGCAGCCCTTGTGTCCGCGGCCGGCGGTCTTGCCCAGCCCGCTGCTCTCGCCGCGGCCGACGCGCTTGCGGCGCTTGTGGGCGCCCGCGGCGCTGGTCACGTCGTTAAGCATCATGGTTCTCTTCCTGCGTAGAGACTTCCGAATCCTGCTGGTCGTCGGCGGCGGGAGGCTCGGGCCGCTGGTCGACGTAGGCCTCCATGGGCTGGGGGGCCTCCGGCTCAGGCGGCAGGTCGAGCTTGACGCCGCGGAGGGCCTCGATCTGCTTGCGGGTGCGCAAACGCGAGAGGCCGTCGATAGTAGCCTTGACCAGGTTCTTGGCGCTGGTCGAGCCGTAGCACTTGGTCAGCACGTCTTTGACGCCGGCCAGCTCGAGTACCGCCCGCGGCGCGGCGCCGGCGATGACGCCGGTACCCTCGCTGGCGGGGATGAGCAGGATGCGGCTGGCGCCGAAGCGGCCCATGACGCGGTGGGGGATGGTCGTGCCGCGCAGGGGCACGTCCATCAGCTTGCGCCGCGCCTGCTTGATGGCCTTCTCGACCGCCGGCGGGACCTCGTTGGCCTTGCCGTAGCCGTAGCCGACCTTGCCGTTGCGGTCGCCCACGACGACCAGGGCACCGAACGAGAAGCGGCGGCCGCCCTTGACGACGGTGGCACAGCGGAAGAGCTTGACCAGGACGTCTTCGTAAGGCGATTCCTCGCGCGGCGGCGCCGCACGACCACGCTGTCGATTACCTTTTACCGCAGTTGCCATAGGTTCGATACCCTGTGAGCTAGAACTTCAGGCCGCCTTCGCGGGCCGCCTCGGCCAGGGCCTTGATGCGGCCGTGGTACTTGTAGCCGGCCCGATCGAAGCGTACCTGCTCGATACCCAACGCGCGGGCCTTCTCGGCGATGGCCTTGCCGACCACCTTGGCCGCCTCGGCGTTGCCGCCGTAGTTGAGCTGGCTGCGCAGCTCCTTGGAGAGGCTGGAAACCGCGCACAACGTGCGGCCGCTGAGGTCGTCGATGATCTGCACCGTGATGTTGCGATGCGACCGGAACACCGCCATGCGGGGCCGCTCGGCGGTGCCGAGGATCTTCTTGCGGATCCCGCGCTTGCGGCGGAGGTGTCTGGCCCGTTTGAGCAATCTCTCTTTCATTGCCGTGTATCCCTCTAAGCCAGCGGCCGGCTATGCACCGCTGCCGAAGACCTTGCCGGCCTTGCGGCGGATCTGCTCGCCGGCGTAGCGAATGCCCTTGCCCTTGTACGGTTCCGGTTTGCGGATCTTGCGAATCTCGGCCGCGAACTGGCCGACGGCCTGCTTGTCGACGCCCCTGATGGTGAAGCGGGCCGGGTCGTTGTCGCCGCGGGCGGCCTCGGTTTCGACCGTGACCTCCAGCCCGGCCGGGATGTCGATCATGAACTGGGCGGGCCTGTTGTGTCCGCGGCCCATGTAGCCGACGTTGAGCCAGAGCTGATTGCCCTGCTTCTTGACGCTGTAGCCGGTGCCGTAGACTTCGAGTTTGATCTCGTAGCCCTTGCTGACGCCCTCGATCATGTTGGCGATCAGCGAACGCGACAGGCCGTGCAGGGCGCGGTTCTGACGCTGGTCGTCCGGGCGGCGGACCACCACGTGGCTGTCTTCGACGGCCGCCACGATCGGCTCGGGCAACTGCCACTCGAGGTTGCCCTTGGGGCCGGATACGCTGACCAGGCGGTCGTTTATCTTGACGTTGACCCCGCTGGGGATCGGTATCGGTTTCTTGCCAATGCGCGACATAGGATCACCACACCGTACAGAGAACTTCGCCGCCGACGTTCAGCGTGCGGCACTTGCGGTCACTCAGCACGCCCCGGCTGGTCGAGACGATGGCTATGCCCAGCCCGTCGAGCACGCGCGGCAGCTCGTCGGCGCCGCGGTAGATGCGCCGGCCGGGCTTGCTGACCCGCTGGAGGTCCTGGATGACGGTCTCGCCGCGCTCGCCGTACTTGAGGTGGATGCGGATTTCGCCCTGGTTGGTGTCGTCGATCGAGTCGAAGCCGGCGATGTACCCTTCCTCCTCGAGTACCTGCGCGATGCCCAGGCAGACCTTGCTGCGCTTGGCCTTGACGCTCGGTTTACGAACGCGGACGGCGTTGCGGATACGCGTCAGCATGTCGGCAATCGGGTCAGACGTTGGCATGTCTATCGTGTCCTTACCAGCTAGCCTTACGCACACCCGGAATGCGGCCCTCGTTGGCCAGCACACGGAAACAGATGCGACAGATGCGGAACTTGCGGTATACGGCCCGCGGGCGACCGCACAGCTCGCAGCGGTTGTAGGCCCGCACGCGGTACTTGGGTTTGCGCTTCGCCTTGAGAATCAGTGCCAGTCGCGCCATCGCTCAATCAGCTCCTGAACGGCATGCCCAGCAAAGTGAGCAGTTGCCGCGCCTCGGCGTCGTTGCGCGCCGAGGTACAGATGGTTATGTTCATACCCTGCTGGTACGTCACCTTGTCGGGGTTGATCTCGGGGAAGACCCCGCACTCGGACAGCCCCATGCCGTAATTGCCGCGGCCGTCGAAGCTCGACGGGTTCAGCCCGCGGAAGTCGCGCACGCGGGGGATCGCCAGCGAGATGAGGCGATCGAGGAACTCGTACATGCGCTTGCCGCGCAGGGTCACCTTCAGCCCCACGTCGTAGCCTTTGCGCAGCTTGAAATTCGAGACGCTCTTGCGGGCCTTGGTGATCACCGGTCGCTGGCCGGTGATGGTGGCCAGGTGCTCCATGGCCTCGGTGAAGCGCTTGGTCTCGCGGGCCTTGGTGGCGCCCTCCTGGACGGCCTTGCCCAGCCCCATCGAGACCACGATCTTGGTCAGACGCGGCAGTGCGTGCGGGTTGTCACGACCCAGCTCGGTCTTGAGCTTGGGGCAGATCTCGGTCTTGTACTTTTCCTCTAGCCGTGCCATCAGCCATTCCCGCCGGTTTCAGATTTCTTGGCGCGGGTAACTTCGCTCAAGACGGTACCCGACTTGCTAACCCGTTTCTTGGAAACCACCCGACCGCTGGCGTCCCGCTCGACCACGAAGTGGACGCGGGTGCCCCGGCCGGTCTTCGGATCGACTGGCAATACGTTGGAGATATGGATGGGGGCCTCCTTGCGGATGCGCCCACCCTGCGGGTGCCGCCGGCTGCGCGGAACGTGGCGATAGACCATGTTCACGCCTTCGACCAGCACGCGCTGCTTGTCGGGATAGACCCGCAGGACCTTGCCCTGCGCGCCCTTGTGGTCGCCGGCGATCACCTCGACGATGTCGTCCTTCCTGATGCGCGCCGCCATGACTACCACACCTCCTCAGCCAGCGAGATGATCTTGGTGAAGTTCTTCTCGCGCAACTCGCGGGCCACGGCGCCGAAGACGCGCGTCCCCTTGGGGTTCTTCTCGGCGTCGATGATGACGGCCGCGTTGGAGTCGAACCGCACGTAGCTGCCGTCCGGGCGGCGGGTGGGATACTTGGTACGCACGATCACGACCCGCACCTTGTCACCCTTCTTGATGTCCGCCCCGGGCAGCGCGGCCTTGACCGAGCAGACGGCGATGTCGCCCACGCCGCCGGTCATGAGGCGCCTCTTGCCCTTGCGGGCCGAGGAGCCCTGGAGAACCTGGATGCACTGGAGCTTCTTGGCCCCGGTGTTGTCGGCCACGTCGAGATAGCTGTATGCCTGGATCATTGGGCACCTCCCTGCGGAGCGCGCTCAACGATGCGGACCAGCCGCCAGCTCTTGGTCTTGCTGATCGGGCGGCACATCATCACCTCGACCGTATCGCCCACCTTGGCCTCGTTGTTCTCGTCGTGGGCGTGCAGCACCGTACGGCGACGGATGTACTTGCCGTACTTGGGGTGCTTGACCAGGTAGGAAACCTCTACCTTGATGGTCTTGTCGCGACGGTCCGAGCTGACGACCCCGATGCGGGTGGGGCGCCGGCGCCGCGGGCGTCGCGGGGGCGAAACTACGGCCTGTCCTGCTGCAGCTTGAGCTTCCATGGTTCTCGGTCTCTGAACTGGTCCGCTATGAGCCGAATCAATGACTACCGGTTGCGTGCCGCCCGGGCCGTCAGGTGGGCCTGGGTCTGTTCGATGTTCTGCTCGCCGCGCTGACGCAGGATGGTCAGGATGCGGGCGATCTGCTTGCGCGTCTTGACGATCTGCGTGGGGTCTTCCAGCTTTTCGGTGACCGCCTGGGCGCGCAGGTCGAACAGGTGCCGACGGAGCCTCTCGAGCTCGTCGTGCAGCTCGACGGTCTTCATTGCTCGGAGTTCTTCGATCTTCATCATCGTGCCTTAGACAGCTTGAGTACGTTTGACGAACCGGCACCGCACGGGCATCTTGTGGGCCACGCGCAGCAGGGCCGCCTTGGCCACGGTTTCTTCCACGCCGCCGATCTCGTACATGATCGTGCCGGGCTTGACCTCCGCGGTCCAGTACGACGGTTCGCCCTTGCCCTTGCCCATACGCGTCTCGAGCGGCTTGGCCGAGACGGGCTTGTGGGGAAACAGCCGCACGTAGACCCGCCCCTCGCGGTGCAGGAAATGCGTGGCCGCCACGCGGCCGGCCTCCAGGTGCCGGGCGGTGATGCGACCGGGCTCGAGGGCCTGCAGGCCGAAGTCGCCGTAGGCAACCCTGTTCCCGCGGCAGGCCTTGCCCTTGATGCGGCCCTTCTGGACCTTGCGCCACTTGATGCGTCGCGGCATGTTGGCCGGCATGGTTCGCTCGCCTCCCTAGAAGCGCCGTCCGCGTCGGCGGAAGCGCCCGCCGGCGTCGGGCCGTCGCGTTTCCTCTTCT
>CAZRSM010000080.1:0-3215 GCA_964602755.1 uncultured Planctomycetales bacterium | reverse complement strand
GGAAGCCGGGATTGCTGAAGGTGGAGGCGGTGTCGTCGGTGGGCAGGATCTGGTTGCTGATCCAGCCGGTGGTGCCGCTGACCATCGCGACCACGCACACATCGTCGCCGACGCCCACGCCCAGCAGGCTCAGCGGGATGGCGAATTCGAAACCGGTTGTGGCGGTGGCCGGGTCGGTGGTCCACAGGCCGTTGCCGCCGTCAACGCCGGCGGTGTTGGAATTGTCCGCGGCGCCCAGGATGCCCAGGCTCGAGGTCTGCAGGAAGCTGCCCAGCGTGCCGGCCGGTCCGGAAGCGGTGGCGTCGCCGGAGGTGATCATGCCGGCCACTTCGTTGGTGTGCCCGAGCGGATCAGGCCCCCAGAAGTCGGCCAGCGTGGTCCAGTTGACCAGGTAGTAGCTGCGGGTCTGCGAGCCGAGCGGCGAGCCGCCGGTGATGCCCAGGGCGAAGTTGGGAGCGAAGCCCATGTCGAACTCGAGATTGTCCAGCCCCGGGTCGCCACCCGCGTCGCCGGCCAGGTAGCGGGGCAGGCCGGCCACCGGCACGCCGAAGTCCTGCGTGAGCAGCGGGTTGGCACCGGTGAGGCCATTGTCGACATCGATGAAGATCACCAGGGCGTTGCCGTTGTTCTCGAGGTTGCCGGTGATGCCGATGTAAAGGTATGTCCCGTCGTTGGTTACGAAGAGTTGATCCAGCTCGCTGCCATAGCCCCACTGGTCGCCGCTGATGTCGTCGCCGAACTGGGTCTGGAACCGCTGGGTGGCGAGCAGGGCGCCGGAGCCGAACTCACCGGGAATGGCCTGGCCGTCGATGACCGGGCCGGCGACGGCGGCAGTCACCAGGCAGCCGACCAGGACTGCGCATAGCGACATTCTGCACGTGCTTGCTCTCATTTCCGTTTCCTCCGTTAGCGAATAGAAAAACGCTTCGACCCGTGCTTCCTTCGACCTCTCCTCCTCCCGTCCCGCGGGGAGACGCACGTCGCACGCTGATCCGTGGCTGATTCGCGAACCCGACGTGTGGCCATTATATCAGGTGCGCGCTGGGAATGCTAACCTGGCCCGGCCGAAAACGGCGGCCCGGCCCATCGCAATTCAAGCATGGACCGACCCGGCGGTTTCATGGTAGGATGAGGCACCGGCTGCAGAATTAATTTTGGTTCCTATAACCTCCAGGCCTGGCCGGACCTCGGACAACCCGAAGGAGAGCCTGCACATGGCACGTTCCTACCGCCGCAAGCGACGCGTCAGGGGCGGCTTCACGTTGATCGAACTGCTGGTCGTGGTAGCCATCATAGCGCTGCTGATTTCGATTCTTCTGCCCAGCTTGAAGTCTGCCAAGGAAAAGGCGCGTACCGCCGTCTGCGGCGCCAACCTCCGGGGCATCGGCACGGCGGTGCAAGCGTGTTTCACAGAGAATCGCGATTACGGCCCCAGTTGGGACGACGGCGAGTTCACTCCCCAGGAAGGATTCATCATGTACACCTGGGTCGACGTGCTGTTCGACCTGGACTACCTGGGCGACGCCCGGTCGGGCATCTGTCCGACCGACCTGCGGCCCGACGTACCCACCGAGACCCGCGGCGAAACCTGGGGCTTCGGCTTCGTCGACGAGCCGGGCATGCGCCAGGAGGTCAAGCCCGGGGTGCGCACCAGCTACGCGCTCAACAACATCATGCACTTCAACTACAAGCGCGACCGCTGGGTGCAGGATCCGTCCAGGCAGATCTACGCCATCGACGGCTGGTGGAACTGGTTCGGCTGCATCAACGCGGCCTGGTTGTGGCTGACGCTCGATTACGGCGTCGGCGGAGCGGTCGGCAATCCGATGACCTACCCGCACCTGTACGGCACGATGGTCGGCTGGCGGCACGGGGCGACCGGCGACTTCGCGGCCAATTCGCTGTTCATGGACGGCCACGTCAAGCTGCTGGTGGCCGACAAGCGGCCGAGCCTCAGCGATCTGCAACGCCGCCGGGGGGCCTTCGATACCAACCGGGCCTTCACCTGGCTGCCGGGCGAGCTGGCCACCAGGCAGTTCCACCAGTACTACCGCGGCGAGATCCAGGAATTCGGCGGCGGCATCAACCGGGCCCGCAAGCCTTTCCGGGCGCTGGTCGACGCCGGCCAGGTGCCCCACAAGTGGATCGGCACCGAAGGCCAGGCCCCCGTCTTCAACAACGTTTTCCCCGCGGACTATCCCAGCGAGCTGAGCCCCCTGTGGCGCACGCAACGCAACGTCTGGCGCAAGCTGCCCTCGAACCCCAACGACAGGAACTAGTGCCCAATGAATCCCAAGCAGCGCAACGCCTTGCTGGCTGCGGTCGCCGTAGTGCTGCTGGCCGTCGCCGGCTTCCGCATGTTGAGAAGCTCGGGAAACGCAATCGAGAACATACGCACCTACACCGGCTACGGCGTATGTCTGGCGTGCAAACAGGAGTCGGTGGTCAGCTACGGCGTCAACGAGTCACAGCCGTTACGCTGCGAGGCCTGCGGCGAACAAGCCTTCTACCTGTGGTGGTACTGCAACGAATGCAAGTACCGCTTCATACCGGACCTGGTCCGCAAGCCGGGCCAGCCCCCGCGGCCCAACCCCTACCCGCGCTGCACGCACTGCGGCTGCGCCGACGTCAGCGGCTGGGACCCCGAGAATCCCTACCAGACGCCCGCCGGCGACGCCGAGCTGCCCGACTGGCCGTAGTCGCAGCGGATCGCCGGGCCCCGGCCGGCATGCCGACCGGCCCCCCTTTCCAGGAGGGACCACAGGGGGGTAACCGGCGGATGCGCAGAGAAGCCGTGTCGCCGGCGCCGAGGCAGGTGATCAATCGCCCAGGCAGGTGCCCACGGCGCGGGCCATCGCGATCAGCGGATCGTCGAGGCTGATGAGCCGCTGCCTGTTGGCCACCGCCTCGATCTCCACCGTGTCGGTCTTGCCGCCGCGCATCACCACCAGCCGGTTCCACTGCCCGGCGGCCACCATCTCGATGGCCTTGTAGCCGAACTGCGTGGCCAGCACGCGATCGAAGGCCACCGGCGTGCCGCCGCGCTGTACGTGGCCGAGAATCGTGGCGCGGGTTTCGCGGTGGGTCTCGGCGGCGATCTGCTCGGCCAGCACCGTGCTGATGCCCCCCAGGCGGATCGGGTCGGGGCTGTCGTGGACCACCTTGTTGACCACCTGCTCGCCGCCGCGCGGCTTGGCGCCTTCGGAGACGGCGAC
>CAZRSM010000079.1:0-1970 GCA_964602755.1 uncultured Planctomycetales bacterium | reverse complement strand
GGAGTCGTAACCCCGATAATCGAGCCGCTTGAGCCCTTCTATCAGGATGGGACAGGCTTCACGCTGACCGACATACGCGACGATACCACACATCGACTGCTCCCTGGACGCACCGGATAATCGGCGGAATACCGCGGAAAGGTGAATCTTACCAACAGTACGTTCGCACGGGGAGAGAGTTCGACGGGAAAGTGGTAGCCGCCGGCCAAACGGTCTCCCGCCACGGTCCAAACTGGTATACTGGTACATTGACGATCGCCGGGCGCCGGCATCTGTTGATGAATCCGTAGGCGGGCAGACCTCTCGCGGCGGGCAAATCGCGGGCAATATGGCCGACACAGCTACGCAACCCTGGACCGACAAGTACGTGGGGCTGCTGACCCGCTATGTCGCACAGCCCTGCGATGAGGTTCTGGCCGAGGTCGAGCGGCTGGGGCGCGAGCTGCTCGAGCAGGGCGTGGCGCCGGATTCCGTGGCCGCCGGCCATGGCCACTGTCTCGAGCGTCTGCTGGCCGAGAATCCGCGCGGGCCGGCGGGACTGGTGATTCGCGCGCAGGCCTTGTTATCGGCCCTGCTCGGGGCCTACGGGCGTTCGTACGCCCAGCAGCGCGTGCTCAACGAGCGCTTGCGCGAGCACGCCGAGCGCCTGCGCCAGGCGGTGGCGGCGCTGCGCGAATCGGAGCAGGAGTTGCTGCGGCAGCGCGGCTTCGCCGAGAGCCTGATCGACACCGCCCAGGCCGTGGTGCTGGTGCTCGATGCCCGCGGCAAGATCGTCTTGTTCAACCGCTACACGCAGGAGCTGCTGGGCTGCACGCTCGAGGAGGTACGCGGACGCGACTGGTTCGAGCTGGCAGTGCCGGAGCATTGCCGCCGGGACGTGCGGCGGCGCTTCGAGCGGGCGATCCGCGAAAAGCGGGTGCGCGGGGCGCGCAATCCGGTGCTGGCTCGGGACGGGGGCGAGCGCATCTTCGAGTGGAGCGACTGCCTGCAGTACGACACCGACGGCGACGTGGTGGGGCTGCTGGCGATCGGCTTCGACGTCAGCGAGCGCGAGCAGGCCGAACGGGCCCTGCGCCAGGCGCACCTGGAGCTGGAGCGGCGCGTCGAGGAGCGTACCGCCGAGCTGCAGGCGGCCAACCGCGAGTTGAAGCGCGAGGTGGAAGCCCGCCGGCGGGTCGAGCAGTTCCTGCGTCGCAGCGAGGAGCGCTACCGGGCGATTGTCGAAGACCAGACCGAATTCATCTGTCGCTGGAAAGCGGGCTGCATTCATACCTTTGTCAACGACGCGTATTGCCGCTGTCTGGGCAGGACACGCAAGGAGCTGCTGGGCAGCAGTTTCCTGCCCTTCATCCCCGAGTGGGAGCGCCAGCGCCTGCTGGCGCATTTTGCGTCCCTGACGCCCGAGCACCCCGTGGCCAGCATCGAGCACGAAGTGATAGTGGCCGACGGCAGCATCCGCTATCACCTGTGGACCAACCGGGCGATCTTCGACCGCGACGGCAACCTGGTCGAGTACCAGTCGGTCGGCCACGACATCACCGAGCGCCGCAGGGCCGAGCTCGAAGCCCAGCGCCGCGCGGCGATCCTCGAGGCGGTCCGCTTCGCAGCGGAGTGTTTTCTGCGGCGTCAGGCGTGGGAGGAGACGATCGAGGAGGCGTTCGCGCTGCTGGGGGCGGCGGCCGACGTGTGCCGGGTCTACCTGTTCGAGAACCACCTCGGGCCGCGCGGCGAGCAACTCACCAGTCAGCGCTACGAATGGTGTCGCGCCGGCGTGCAGCCGCAGATCGACAACCCCGGGCTTCAGAGCGTGGACTGGATCGCCGCCGGCTTCGAGAGCTGGGTGCAGACGCTGGGCAGCGGCGGCGTGATCACGGGCCTGGTGCGCGACTTTCCCCAACCGATACGCGAGATACTCGCTGCGCAGGACATCAAGTCGATCGCGGTGGTGCCGGTTTTCGTGGGGGACGAAT
>CAZRSM010000078.1:0-11673 GCA_964602755.1 uncultured Planctomycetales bacterium | reverse complement strand
GATCAGCAGGTAGCTGCACAAACCGACCAGTTCCCAGCCCAGGTACAGCAGCACGAAGTTGCCCGCGAAGACCAGCGTGGCCATCGAGAACACGAACAGGCCCAGAAACGCGAAGAAGCGCTCGTAGCCGCGCTCCGGGTGGCCGTGGTGATCGCGCATATAGCCGATCGAGTAGATCACCACCATCAGCGAGACGAAGGTCACGAAGCCGATCATCACGCCGGTGAGCGAATCGAAGTAAAAGCTCACCGCGATCCACTGATCCTCCGCGGCGCTGGTCTGCTGCCCCAGGCTGATCCAGTCGAACAGCTCGAACGTCACGCCGGGCACCCGCGCCGGCTCCCACTGGCCGACCTGGCCGGTCGCGGCCGCCTCAGCGCCGGCGGCCGCCGGGGCGTGTTCCTGGGCGGCGGCGGCGTGCGCCTCGCCGTGGCCGGTGAGCCGGCCGACGTCGAAGACGAAGCCGGCTGCCAGCACCGCCGAGATGCCCACTCCTGCCACCACCGGCCAGAAGGCCCGTTCGGCCCGGGCACGCATGACGATCATCAGGCCGACGGCGATGGCCCCCAGCAGCGGCCAGAACGGCAGCGTGGCATACAGGCTCAGCGGCAGCAGACTGTTCGATGCTTCGGCCAGCAAGGTCACTTGTCCTTCAGCGAGGTCCAGGCGTTGGGGTCCAGCGTGTCACGATAGCGGTACAGCAACACGACGAGGGCCAGGGCCAGGGCCGCCTCGGCCGCCGCCACCGCCAGCAGAAACAGCGCGAACGACTGGCCGTCGAGCGTGGGCGTCCCGGCCAGGGGGTAGCGTCCGAAAGCGACCAGGTTGAGCACGATGCCCTGGAACATCAGCTCGGTGCACAGGAACATGATGATCAGGTTGCGGCGCGTGACGAAGCCGATCAGCCCCAGAACGAACAGTACCGCACCGATCAGCAGGTAGGCCGCCAGCATCAGCCCCACCCTCCTTGCGATTCGTGCCAGGCCCGACGCCGCGCGATGGCGATGGCTCCCACCATCGCCGCCAGCAGCAGTACGCCGGTGATCTCGACGCCGACCACGTACCTGGTGAGCAACTGCACTCCCACCGCCACTACGTTGCTGATCTCCGAGTCCACGGCGGCGTCGGTTCCCGGAGCGGCACCGGCGGTGACCACGCGGCCGGTCAGGGCGGCCAGCAGCACGAAGCCGGCGGCCACGCCGACCAGCGGCTCGCGGGCCTGCTGGTCATAGGAGGCCGGTCCGCCGCCCTTCTGGGCCAGCATGATCACGAACATGTAAGTCACCAGGATGGCGCCGGCGTAGATGATGAGCAGCGCCGCGGCCAGGAACGTGGCCTGCATCTGGATCAGCATCCCGCCGACGGCGACGATGACCAGCAGGAAGTAGAGGGCGCTGTAGACCGGACGGGGGTGAGTAATGACGCGCAAGGCTCCCAGCAGGGCCACCAGGGCCAGCAGGGCCAGCCACAGGGCCTGCTGGTGGCTGCCGGCCAGGGGCATCAGGGCGGCGACCAGCACGCCGGCGGCTCCCAGCAGCACCACCAGAGCCGCCCGGCCCACGTGCAGCCGGCCGCCGGGCATCGCCAGGTACAACCCCACGCCGCCCAGCGTCAACAACAGCATGAAAAGCACGGTAGACATTGCTGGCGTCTTCCACTCGCGTGCGACACCGGGCCGACCGGCCCCGGATTCCCGCGGCGGCCGCCTCGTCGGCCGCTGGGCCGGCACGGCACCGCACGGGGGTCGCGTATCGTACTATGCGCGGGCCTGGCTTTCCACCCGCGTCAATCCAAGCCGCGCCGGTCGTACTCGGCGCGACGCAGTTCGGCGGACCGCGCCACCCTGCCCGGGCACGCCGCGAGGCCTCAAATCTGCTCCTCTGCGTTGGGCCTGGCCACGTCGGTGCTCTGGCCGCCGGTGAGGCCGTAGTCGGTCACCGGCGGATTCTTGCGCGGTTTCTCGTCCTTGGTGGCCTCGTAGACCGCCAGCAGCTTCTCCTTGTCGAAGATCATCTCCTGCCGGCTGCGGCCGACCAGTTCATAATGCGGCGTCAGCTCGATCGCGTCGCAGGGGCAGGCCTCTTCGCACATGCCGCAGTAGATGCAGCGCAGCTCGTCGATGTCGAACTTGACCGGGTATTTCTCGCGGTCGGGCCAGGGGGCCTCGCCGGCCTCGATGTGGATGCAATGGGCCGGACAGGCGGTGCTGCACATGAAGCACGCCACGCAGGCCACCCGGCCGGCGGGGTCCTTGTTGAGCCGGTGCACGCCGCGGTAGATGTCTACCCGCAGCTCGCGTTTCTGTTCGGGGTATTGCTTGACGATGCCGTTGCGGCGCCTGGTGTCGAACATGTGCCGCAGGGTGGTCTTGAGCCCGTCGGCGATCTGCGGCCAGTAGAGCCGCTCGGCCGCCGTCAGCACCGGTTCTTCGATTACCACCACGTCCTGTTCGCGCATGACGAGTCATCCTCTAACGGGCCACGCGGCCCGGCACGATTTCGACCTCGGGCAGATTGGCCTGCCGCCCGCTCACCGGCGTCCGGCTGCTGGCCGCCACGCCCAGCGCGACTCCCAGCACCAGGGCGTCGCCGATGATGCAGGGGACGAAGCGGTCCTGCCAGCCGACCGCCGCCAGCAGACCGGCCACCGTCAGCAGGCCCATGCCGATCGGGATCATGCCTTTCCAGGCCAGGCGCATGAGCTGGTCGAAGCGGAAACGCGGGATCGTCCAGCGGATCCACATGAAGAAGAACAGCAACGCGATGATCTTGGCCCAGTAGACCGCGAACCTGATCAGCGCCGCCCACCAGGCGTGATTGTCGGCCCCGGGCAGGCCCCAGAAATGCCACCCGCCCAGGAACAGCGCTACGATCACCGCGCTGCCGGTGACCATGTGGGCGTACTCGGCCAGGAAGAACATCGCGAACTTCATCGAGCTGCACTCGGTATGAAAACCGCCCACCAGTTCCTGCTCGCACTCGGCCAGGTCGAACGGCGTGCGGTTGGTCTCGGCGAAAGCCACCACCAGCACCAGCATGAACGCCAGCGGGTGCAGAAAGACGTTCCACACGCCCGAGGCGGCCTGCTGCTCGACGATCACCTCGAGCCGCAACGAGCCGGCGGTCAGCAGCACCACCAGCAGGGCCAGCCCCAGCGGCACCTCGTAGCTGACCATCTGGGCCGCGGCCCGCATCCCGCCGAAGAACGAATACTTGTTGTTGCTGGCCCAGCCGGCCAGCACCACGCCGTAGACCGCCAGCCCGCCGACCGCCAGGATGTAGAGGATGCCCATGTCGATGCTGGCCACCTGGGTGGTGACGGTGGCATCGTCGGCCATCCACGGCCAGTGGATCTCGCCCGCCCAGGGGATCACCGCGAAGCCGATGTAGGCCAGCACGAACGCGATCACCGGCGCCAGGTAGAAGACCGGCTTTTCGACCCGCGCCGGCGTGATGTCTTCCTTGAGCAGGAACTTGAGCCCGTCCGCCAGCGGCTGGATCAGCCCCCAGAAGCCCACGCGGTTGGGACCTTTGCGATCCTGGGCAAAGGCGGCGATCTTGCGCTCCGCGAGCGTAGCGATCCCGCAGACGCTGATGATCAGCACGAACGAGAGCGCCATCATCACGATGGCGAACCAGAAGCGCGAAGCCAGCACGGCCTTTATGGGCTCGGACCACACGGACCACACGCCCGCCGCCACGACCACCAGCAGCAGCGTAACCGTCACGATGATCGTCACAAAGGTGGTCGGCTTGCGCAGCAGACGATCGATCGCCGTGGGCGTCTTGTCGCTGGGATCGAAGTTAAGCAGCATGCTCACTGTGCCTCTCCTGCACGCCTGCCAGAATCTCCTCGTCGTCAGTGGGCGTACCTGGGCATCTCGGGCGGCTCGTAGACCTCGCCCAGTGCGGCGACCTCGCGCCCCATCTCCGCCCGCACGTCCGCCGCCCGGAACAGCCCTTCCCGCCCGGCCAGCTCGAACAGGAACTGCCCGTCGGCCTTGACGCCTTCCAGCGGCGGAACCGCCCGCTCGAACGGCTGGACAAGCCCGTCGCAGTTCATGAACGAACCCTCGCGCTCCGCGAAGCTGGCCGACGGAATCCGCACCGTCGCCACCGCATCCAGCGCGCCGGCCAGCAGATCGTGCACGATCAGCTCGTCCAGCCCGCCCAGCGCCTTGACGGCCTCCTTGCTCACCCAGTCGGACGTCGGATAGCCGCCGGTCAGGTAGACCACCTTGAACTTGCCCTCACCGGCGGCGGCGAGGAACTCGTCGAACCCCAGCCGCGCGCCGCCCAGGTGCTCCATGATCGTCTCGACCCCGCGGCGATTGGGGCACTTTTCGGCCTTGATGACAAAGCCGCCGGGGAAGGTCTTGTCCTCGCCCTCGACCGGCACGTACCCCGACACCAGCGTCGCCCGCGGCGCCAGCTCGCGCACCGCCCGGGCCAGCAGCCAGGCCTCCTCGCAGCTCATCATCGGGCTGAGCACCGCCGCCACGTCGGCCCCGCCCTCGGCGTCGTTGGCGTCCTCGATCCGGAAACGCACCAGCGCCGGCAGTTCCTCCCAGCTCACCGCTTCCCACTGCTGGCCGCGGCGGACCTGCGGCCGGCGGCAGCGCTGATCGCTGTTGATGTACTTCCAGCCGAAGCGGGCCTCGTCGGAGATCCACCAGTCGTTGACCTTGGGGTTGTACCGGGCCCGGATGCGATGCACGCCCTGGTTGTTGCAGTCGACGTAGATGGCCTGACCGCGGCTGTCGGCCGGGCTGATCGACTTGACCGAGCGCACGAACCACACCCGCTGGGCGAAAAGGAAGTCCTTGTCGAGCAGGGCCCCCACCGGACACAGATCGACCACGTTGCCCTGCAGCTCGTTGGCCAGCGGTACGCCGGGGAAGACGTCGATCTCGTTGCGGCTGCCGCGGTTGACCACGCGCAGCTCGCCGGTGCCGGCGATCTCGTCGCAGAAGCGCACGCAGCGTTTGCACAGCACGCAGCGGTCGGCATACAGCAGCGTGTGCGGGCCGAGGTTCTTCTTGGGGTTCTTGTACTTGTCCTCGACCATGCGCGAGCTGGCATAGCCGTAGCGCTCGGTGTAGTCCTGGAGGTAACACTCGCCGGCCTTGTCGCAGACCGGGCAATCGAGCGGGTGGTTGATGAGGTAATACTCCATGGCGTGCTGGCGGGCGCTGCGCACCTTGTCGGAATCGAAGCGCACTTCCAGCCCGTCGCGCACCGGCGTGTGGCAGGCGGGGAAGAGCTTGGGCGCCCAGCCCAGCTCCTTGGTCTGCGGGTGGGGCATCTTCATTTCCATCAGGCACAACCGGCAACTGGCCACCACCTTCAGCCCCGGGTGGTAGCAGTAGTGCGGCACGTCCCAGCCCGCTTCCAGCGCCGCCTGCAACACCGAAATGCCGTCGCGGCATTCCACCGGCTGTCCGTCTATCACGATCGTCGGCATCGTCTAGCGTCGCTCCTGCATCGTGCCGCCACACGGCGCCACCGCCCGCCCCTGCAACACCGGCAACTCGTAGGCCGCGGGGTTGATCTGCTTTATGAACCGCTCGGCGGCGTCGGCCGGCTGGGCGGCGATGTGCCGCTCGAACTCGGCCCGGAACTTCTGCACCAGCGTGCGGATGGGCCAGGCGGCACCGTCGGAAAGCCCGCAGATGCTCATGCCCGGCATCATGCCCATGTTCTGCGTCAGCTCGACCAGCAGGTCGAGGTCGTACCGGCGGCCGGCCCCGGCCCGGATGCGCTGGGCGATCTTGTACATCCACATGGTGCCCTCGCGGCACTGGGTGCACTGCCCGCACGACTCGGTGGCATAGAAGCGGGCCACGTTCACCAGTACGTCGCGGATGTCGGTGTCTTCGGCCACCACCACCGCCGCCGCGGTGCCCAGGCCCAGCAGGCCGTAGCGCCGCACGTCGTCGAAATCGAGGATGCAATCCAGCTCGTCATAATCCTGCGCCGGGTCCACCTGTCCCTCGGGCGCCTTGGGGAACAGATCGCCGCGAAGGACGCCCATCGAGAGCCCGCCGGGGAAGACCGCCTTGACCTTCTTGCCGTCACGCATGCCCTGGCCGAAGTCGTCGCCGTAGATCAGCTCGCGGACGGTGATGCCCAGCGGGGCCTCGTAGCAGCCCGGCCGGTTCACCGGGCCGCTGACGCAGTACATCTTGGTACCCTTGGAGTTCTCGGTCCCCAGGCTCAGCCACCACTCGACGCCGCGCTCGAGAATGTGCGGCAGGCAGGCCAGCGTCTCGACGTTGTTGACCACGGTCGGCTTGCCGAAAACGCCTTCGATGGCCGGGAACGGCGGCTTGATGCGCGGCCAGCCGCGCTTGCCCTCCAGGCTCTCGATCAGGCCGGTCTCCTCGCCGCAGACGTAGGCCCCGGCCCCGCGGTGGATGTAGCAGTCGAGGTCGTAGCCGCTGCCCAGGATGTTCTTGCCGAAATAGCCGGCCGCGTAGGCTTCGTCGATGGCCCGCTGCACGACGTGGAACAGCTCGGTGAACTCGCCGCGCATGTAGATGTAGGCCACGGTGGTACGGGTGGCATACCCGGCGATCAGGATGCCCTCCAGCAGCATGTGCGGGTCGTGCTCCATCAGCACGCGGTTGCAGAACGTCGGCGGCTCGGACTCGTCGGCGTTGACGCACAGGTAGGTCACGTCGCGGTCCTGCGGCAGAAACGACCACTTGACGCCCGCCGGGAACCCCGCGCCGCCGCGGCCGCGCAGGTTGGCGCTCTTGACCAGCTCGACCAGCTCGCCGGGCGACATCTTCAGGGCCTTCTCGGCGGCCCGGTAGCCGCCGGCGGCCTTGTAGGTTTCGATCGACGTGCTGTTGGGCACGCCGACGTTTCGCATCAGTATGCGTTCGTAGGGCATCGATCAGCCTGCCAAGCAAACGTCCACGGTGTAGGTCGGGCTGATGCCCGACGATCTCTGGTGGGCAATGCCCATCCTGTCGCTCCTGTTCTGACGGGCCAGCCGCCCCAGGCTGGCCACCCGACCGTCCCCCCCTTTCAGGGGGGACTTACAGGGGGGTCGCAGCGTCCGACGGCTGCGCCGCCTGCAACCCCGATGCTGCCTCCACCCTCCCCCAGCCCCTCCCTGAAAGGGAGGGGAGCTTCAACCGTCCCCCCTTTCAGGGGGGACTTACAAGGGGGGGCGCAGCGTCCGACGGCTGCGCCGCCTGCAACCCCGATGCTGCCTCCACCCTCCCCCAGTCCCTCCCTGAAAGGGAGGGGAGTACCCGTGGCACCGGTCTTCGGCGGTGGGTGGTGCCCACCCTACTCCCGCGGGGCGTCGTACAGGTCGCTGCGCGGGATGTCGAGCTTGTCGCTGTCAGGATCCGCCAGGATCCGATCAATATCTTCCACTTTCACGCACTTGTACTTTTTCTCGTTGACCAGCAGGCACGGAGCGTGGTCGCAGGCCGCCAGGCACTCCTCGGTCTGCAGCGAGAACTTGCCGTCGGGCGTGGTCTGGTGCTCCTCGATGCCCAGCTTCTGCTTGAGCGCTTCGAGAATGCGGTTGCTGCCCATCAGCTCGCACGTCAGCGAGCGGCAGACGGTGATGACCTTCTCGCCGCGCGGGTGCGTCCAGAACATGGTG
The DNA here is from genome assembly GCA_964602755.1 of uncultured Planctomycetales bacterium. Classification (GTDB taxonomy): domain Bacteria; phylum Planctomycetota; class Phycisphaerae; order UBA1845; family Fen-1342; genus JALSRY01. Next base: position 4,047 of record CAZRSM010000078.1, on the reverse strand, counting down.
TAGAACGTCACCACGTCCATGACCTGCGACGGGGGCACCTCGAGCAGCTCGGCGATCTCGCGCATGGCCCGCAGCGAGCAGTAACCGATGGCGTCCTGGGCCACGTGCAGGGCCGGCAACAACGCCGCCTGCCTGGTGGGATAGCGCTTGAAAAACGAGCGGATCTTCTCCTTGACCGCCTCGGAAAGCCCGGGGCCGAGGTGCTCCTCGTCGACGGTCGTTCGGTCCAGCGCTTGCCATGCCATCGGATCAACTCCCGCACCTACTCCGGTCTTGCCAGGATATCGTCCAGCCGCGCCGCCAGGTCCTCCGGCAAACGCTCCCGCCAGGACGGATCGATCAGGCCCAGCCGCAGCAGATCCCGCACGTGGACGCGGTCGATGTCGCGAAACGCCTGCAACTTCATCTCCAGCAGCTTCTGCAGCTCCAGCACCGCGACGCCGTCGATGCGACTGTGCGCTTCCGGCTGCGGAGCGGGATACCGGTAATGCGGCCTGATCTTCTCGCCCGCGATCACCAGGTGCACGCCGGAACGCGGACTGGGATGCTCGCGCTCGACCAGCATATGTATACCCAGTACCTCTTCTGACACCAGCCCCAGGGGGCGCGCGGCCTCGACGATCCGCTGCAGGTCGGGACGGCGCACGAGCAGGTCCACGTCCTTCGTGGCCCGCACCGCCTCTGCGTCCACGGTGCTTACCCACAGTGCGACGGCGTTGCCGCCCACCACGGCGTACGCCAGCCCCGCCTCGTCCAGGGCGCCGCAAACCGATCGCAACAGTCGTTCTACGCGTTCGACCGCCAAGACCTGAACCCTGTACCCAGTGACCACGATGACTCCGTCCTACCGATCCAGCTCCGCCGCGATGATGTTCAGGCTGCCCAGCACCGCCACCACGTCGCTGATCTGGTGCCCCTCGATCAGCACCGGGTAGACCTGGTAGTTGATGAAGCTCGGCGGCCGGCAGCGCGCCCGATAGGCACAGTTGCCGCCGTCGCTGACCAGGTAGAACCCCAGCTCGCCGTTGGGAGCCTCGATGGCTCCGTAGGCCTCACCCGGCGGAGCCGTCAGGCCCTTGTTGCTCATCACCTTCTCGAAGTGGTGGATCAACCCTTCGATCGAGAAGTAGATTTCGTTCTTGTTGGGCAGCGTCACGTTCTGCTCGGGCAGCACGTTGACCGGCCCCCCGGGCATGCGCGCGATCACCTGCTCGATGATGTAGGCCGACTGGCGGATCTCTTCGAGCCGCACCAGCACGCGGGCCAGCACGTCGCCGCCGTAGCTGATCGGCACCTTGAAATCGACCGCCGGGGCACCCTGCCCGTCCCAGTTGTCCTCGAAGCACAGGTACGGCTCGTCTTTGCGCAGATCGCGCTTCACGCCGCTGGCCCGGGCCACGGGTCCGGTCAGCGACCAGTTGACCGCGTCGTCGTGGCTGATGACGCCGATGCCCTTGCAGCGCTCGATGAAGATGCGGTTGCGGATCAGCAGGGTCTCGAAGTCGCGCAGCGCCGGCGGCAGGTCGTCGTGCAGGTACTTGAGCACGCGGTCGGTCCAGCCGTCGGGACAGTCGCGCACCACCCCGCCGACGCGCGTATAGCTGACCGTGAACCGTGCCCCGCACAGCTCCTCCAGCAGGTCGTAAATCCCCTCGCGCTCGTTGAAGCCGTACAGAAAGCCGGTCAAGCCGCCCACGTCGAGCGCCTGGGCCCCCAGGCACAACAGGTGGTCCTGGATCCGCCCCAGCTCCTGCACGATGGTGCGCAGGGCCTTGCAGCGCGGCGTCGGTTCGATGCCCAGCAGTTTCTCGACCGCGGTGTGCCAGGCAACGTTGTTGCAGATCGGCGAGCAGTAGTTCATGCGGTCGGTCACGACCACGTACTGGTTGTAGTTCAGGTGCTCGGCCAGTTTCTCAAAGCCGCTGTGCAGGTAGCCGATGTGCGGGATGCACCTGACCACGCGCTCGCCGTCCAGCTCGAGCTGGAGGTGCAGTGTGCCGTGGGTTGCGGGGTGCTGCGGTCCGAAGTTGAGGGTCCACAGGTCGCCGCCCGTCTCGTCGGGAGTCAGTCGGGCACCCAGGCCGGTCGCCATGCTCATCGCCGCTGGTCCTCTCTTGCCTCTCCGCTCTCAGGCCGTCTCGCGGTCGATCGGGACGAACTGCTCGCGTTCGCCGCGGCCGCGCAGGGGGTAGTCCTTGCGCAGCGGGTGGTCCTTGATGATCTCGGGGCACAGGATCCGCCGCAGGTCGGGATGCCCCGCGAAGCGGATGCCGAACAGGTCGAACACTTCGCGCTCGGGCCACTCGGCCCCTTTCCAGATGCCGGTCACGCTGGGCACCTGCGGGTCGGGATCGTTGACGAACACCTTGAGCCACAGGCGGTGGTTGTGCGTCAGGCTGAGCAGCGAATAGACCACCGCGAAGCGCTCGGTCGCCCCGGGGTAATTCAGATAGTCCACGCAGGTCAGGTCGCAGAGCTGCTCGAAGCGACAACGCTCGTCGTCGCGCGCGAAACGGGCGACCTCGAGCAGCCGCTCGGCCGGCACCCTGATCCACAACTGACCGCTGTCGCGCCCGTCGGCGCAGCGCATCAGCGGCTGCGGATCGAACTCCAGCTCCGGGAAACGCTCCTGGAGCGCTGCCAACGCTTCGGCCAGTGCCATCTGCGCTTTCTCCCGACGCCGGGCCGGTCGCCAGCGACCGCCCGAGACGTCTCAAAACACCGGATTGCTCTTGCGATCCGCCAGGCTCTTTTCGCCGAAGCCCGGCCCCAGCTCGACGCCTGCCGGCGGTTCGATCACCAACTGCAAACCGCGCCCGCGCTCGCGGCTGCTGCGGACGCCCTCCTCGCGTACGATGCGCTGGATGGCCATCAGGCCCTCCAGGATCGTCTCGGGCCGCGGCGGACAGCCCGGCAGATACACATCGACCGGCACGAACTGGTCGATGCCCTGCACCACCGCGTAGGTGTCGAACACCCCGCCGGTGGAAGCACAGGCGCCCATCGAGATCACCCACTTCGGTTCGGTCATCTGGGTGTAGATGCGCTGCAGGACGGGCAGCATCTTCACCACGATGCGGCCGGCAACGATCATCAGGTCGGCCTGCCGTGGGCTGAAGCGGCAGGCCTCGGCCCCGAAGCGCGCCAGGTCGTAGCGGCTCGCGGCCACCGCCATGAACTCGATGCCGCAGCACGCGGTGGCGAACGGCAGCGGCCAGAGGCTGTGCTTGCGGCACCAGTTGATGCCGTGCTTGCGGATCAGATCGAGCGTATGGTCGAGCCGCGTGACGGCGATGCCCCCGTCGGCCGGCACGTCCGCGCGCGTCAGTCCCATCGAAATACTCCCTTGCGCCACTCGTAGACGAACCCCACGGTCAGCAGCAGGAAGAAGATGCCCACGCCGGCGGCGATCATGGCCGGCGAGAAGCCGGCGTTGTTCAGCTCGCCGGCCAGCCGGGCCAGCTCCGAAACCTCACCGCCCTGCCCGGCGCCGGCGGCCAGTTGGTACTCGGCCAGGCCGGCCCGCAGTTTGGGAAACAGCACCGCCCAGGGGTACAGGAAGATGATCTCGACGTCGAAGACCAGAAACAGCACCGCGACCAGGTAGAAGCGGACGTTGAAGCGCCGCCGGGCGTCGCCGACGGGATCGACCCCCGACTCGTAGATGCTCTGCTTGACCGGCCCCTCACGTCTGGGACCGATCAGGTGCGTCAGCAGCATGATCACCGCCGCGACGGCGATGACCGCCAGGACGAGTATCGCTACGACGTTGTATCCGTTGACCGGCACGCCCATCTCCTCGAAGCCGATGGTCAACTTCTCGGTCGCGACTGACCGGTAAGTTTAGGGACCCGCCTTACCTTTAGCAACGACCCCCGGCCGATTCAGCCCGGGCCTGCTCCGTCGTCCGGCACACACACCGCCAGGACCGCCAGCCACAACCGCCAAGGACGCCAGGAAGACGCCAAGGGACCGCCACGGACGCCAAGGGACCGCCAAGGACGCCAAGGTGACCGCCAAGACGCCAGGCTGACCGCCAAGGACGCC
>CAZRSM010000077.1:0-4905 GCA_964602755.1 uncultured Planctomycetales bacterium | reverse complement strand
ACCTTGGGCACCACCTCCCCGAAGACGACCACCACCATGACGCTGGCCGCGCCGGCCGCCGGCTTGACCCACGCCCCCAGCCTGGCGGCCAGCTCGCTGAAGACCAGATAAGAGGTGGCGAACAGCAGGATGTTGACGGCGGTGTTGCCGACCAGGATGACGGTCAGGGTCTGCTTGGGCCGCTCCATCAGCCGGGCGGCCAGGCGCCGGAAGGGATTGCCGCTGGCGGCCTGCTGCTGCAACTGGGCGGGCGTCAGCGCGAACAGCACCGTCTCGCTCCCGGAGAACATGCCGGAAAGCAGCACCAGCACGGCCAGCAACGTCAAGTTCAGTGGCAAACCCAAACGGCCGACCTCGCCCGCCGCCAATGCCATGGCTTGCACGCCCACAACCTGCCGGGCGGCGCTTGGTGGGTGAGCCCCACCCAACCTGCCGAGCAGAGTTTAGCAGGTTTCCGCCGCCCCGCCATGCGCTGCCCCGGCGGCGCAGCGGTCTCCGGCGCCCCGGCCGGCAGGCCGACCGGCACCTTGCGCCGCCACAGGCGATTCGCTATGCTGCCCTCGATGACGCGCGACGAGATCTGGGGCAGGTTCCTCGAAACCGTCCCCTACGATCTGTACAGCTTCCAGGAAGAGGCCCTGCTGGCGTGGTTCGAGTCGGACGCCGGCGTGATGTGCTGTGCGCCGACCGGCATGGGCAAGACGCTGCTGGCCGAGGCGGCCATCTTCGAAGCCCTGCATGCCGGCCGGCGGCTCTACTACACCACCCCGCTGATCGCCCTGACCGAGCAGAAGTTCCGCGAGTTCCAGGAGCTGGCCGAGCGCTGGGGGTTCTCGCGCCACGACGTGGGGCTGATCACCGGCAACCGCCGCGAGAACCCCGACGCCCTGGTACGCGTGGTGGTGGCCGAAATACTGCTCAACCACCTGCTGGCCCGCGACCCCGAGCTGGGCGACTTCGAGAACGTCGGCGCGGTGGTGATGGACGAGTTCCACAGCTTCAACGACCCCGAGCGCGGCATCGTCTGGGAGCTGTCGCTGGTGCTGCTGCCGGCCCACGTGCGCGTGATGCTGCTGTCGGCCACGGTGGGCAACCCGCTGGAGTTCGCCGGCTGGCTGCGCAAGGAGCACGGCCGCAAGCTGGAAGTCATCACCTCCAACGAACGGCGGGTGCCGCTGGAGTTCATCTGGGTCGAGGACAGGCTGCTGACCGAGCTGCTGGTCGAGATGGTCAGCGACGACGACGAGACCAATCGTACGCCGGCGCTGGTCTTCGCTTTCAACCGCGACGAATGCTGGCAGATGGCGGAAAAACTCAAAGGTCTGCCGCTGGTCAGCGGCCAGCAGAAAAAACTCATCGAGCAGCAGCTCGAGCGCCACGGCCGCGACCTGGCCGACGGCGTCGGCCCCAAGCTGCGCCAGATGCTGCTGCGCGGCGTCGGCGTGCACCACGCCGGCGTGCTGCCCAAGCACAAGGAGATCGTCGAGGAGCTGTTCGCCCGGAAGCTGATCCCCTACGTGGTGTGCACCGAGACGCTGGCCGCGGGAATCAACCTGCCGGCCCGCTCGGTGGTGCTGGTCACGCTGCTCAAGGGCAAGCACGGCGAAAAGAAGCTCATCGCCCCCAGCAGCGCCCACCAGATGTTCGGCCGCGCCGGGCGGCCGCAGTTCGACAAGCGCGGCTACGTGTTCGCGGTGGCCCACGACGACGACGTCAAGATCAACAAGTGGCGCAAGAAATATGAACAGATCGACCCGCGCAGCAAGGACCCCGGCATCATGCGCATGCGCAAGGAGCTGGAGCGCAAGCGTCCCACCCGCCGCAAGACCGAACAGTACTGGAGCGAAGCCCAGTTCAAGCAGCTCATCGCCGCCGGCCCGGCCAAACTGGCCAGCCGGGCGATGATTCCGTACCAGGTGCTGATCTTCCTGCTGACGCGCAGCGGCACGTTGCGCGAGGTGCGCGAGTTTCTGGCCCGGCGCTTCAATACGCCGCAGCGCATCGCCAGGTTCCAGCAGCAGCTCGAATACATGATCGACAACATGGCGGCCCTGGGATACCTCCAGCGGCTCGACGACGACCAGGTGCGCCTGGAGGCCAGCATCGATCGGCTGCTGCATTTCCGCAGTATCGATCCGCTGTACGGGGCGTTTCTGGCCGAGCAACTCAACTATGCCAGCTTCGAGGAGAAGGTGCAGGTGCTCGACTCGGTGCTGGAGGTGCCGCCGGTGATCGCCCGGCGGGTGCCGCTGCCCGAGTTGCCCAAGGGGCCGCTCCAGGAGCAGGTGATCGAGCCGTTGATGATCCAGATGGGCGTGGTCATCGCCGCCCCCGAGAAGACCGAGCCCGAGTACGGTCCGCACAGCCTGCAGGCCTACTACGACGACGAGCCCGAGGAGCGCCCGCCGACGTTTCCCGAGATGCTCAAGATCGCCTTCGACGCCCGCCTGGCGGCCCCCGAGCCGATCGTGGTGCAGCCCAAGTGGATTGCTGGCGGAGCGTTCGAGCGCGAGTGCGATTTCTTCAAGTTCGCCCGCTCGGCCAACCTCATCAAGCAGGAGGGCATCATCCTGCGCCACCTGCTGCGGCTGGTGATCCTGGCCGACGAGTTCTTCGCGCTCACCGAAGACCCGGACTACCAGTTGCTCGGCCAGAAGGCCACGCAAACCTGCCGCCGCGTCGACCCGCGCTACACCGACCGCTTCCTGGCCGATGCCGAGAGCATGCACAAGGTCTTGCAGGGCGGGCACTGATGGAGAGAGTACCGGGGCACAAGGGCACCCCGGGACGGAGTTTCCCCGAGGGATCAGGGTATTTGCGGTGGCCGGTTTCCCCTGGTGGGCAGTGCCCCCCCACGCACTGACACCGGCTGGCGTGGGCCTTCTGGCCGCCTCAATCGTCGGCCGGGACGGGGCCGGCCAGCAGCTCGAGCTTTTCGAGCGGCGTAGTATCGCCCGACATGACGCGCTCGCAATCGCGCCGCAGACGCGGCAGGCGGGTTTCGATGAAGCGCCGGGCGACGAGCTTCTTGCGGTCGCTGTGCTGGGCCTGCTCGAGCAGCAGGTGGCCGCACATGATGCTGATGGCTGCATCGACCAGACGCTGGCCCGAGAGGTCCATGTACTCGTTACCGCGCTGCTTGACGTAGCTTATGGCTTCCAGCAGCGTGCCCTTGACGTCCATCAGCCGCAGCTTGAGATCCGCCAGGTCCTGGTCCGAGTAGTTGTGCTCTTCGCGCGCCGCGACCCACTTCTCGAACGCCCCGCTGCATACGCCGCGCACGGCGGCCACGATCTGCAGTTGGCTGGTGCCTTCGTAGATGGTGGTGATGCGGGCGTCGCGCAGGTAGCGCTCGGCGGGATAGTCTTTCATGTAGCCCGAGCCGCCCAGCACCTGGATGCAGCGGTTGGCCAGGTAGACGCACATCTCGGAAGCCAGGTACTTGCTCATGGGCGTGAGCATGCCGTTGATGCGCTTCAGCGAGCGCGCCGTGGCCTTGCGCTGCTTGAGTTCGACCTTGTCGGTCACGCGGCCCGATTCGAGCACGCGCAGGTTGTTGTTCTCCAGGTCGCACACGCGGCAGGTTTCGTAGGTCAGCGCCCGGGCGGCCTCCAGCTCGACTTTCATGTCGACCAGCATCTCGGCCACGGCCGGCAGGCGCTCGATCGCGACGCCGAACTGCTTGCGCGTGTGGGCGTACTTGCGGGCCAGGCGATAGGCCGCCTCGCCGATGCCCAGCGACTGGGCGGCGATGCCCACCCGCGCGCCGTTCATCAGGGCCATGACGTAGGTGATCAGGCCGCGCTGGCGCTCGCCGATGAGCTTGGCCGGCGCGTCGTCGTAGACCAGCTCGCAGGTGGGCGAGCCGTGGATGCCGAGCTTGTTCTCCAGGTGACGGACGCGGATGCGTTCGCTGCGTTCCGAGAGGAACAGGCTCAGGCCGCGGCCGTCGCTGGTGTCCGGCTCGCTGCGGGCCAGTGTCAGCAGGATTTCGCCGCAGCCGTTGGTGATGAAGCGCTTGACCCCGTTGAGCCGCCACTGACCGGTTTCGTCCTGTTCGGCCCGCAGGCGCACGGCCTGCAGGTCGCTGCCGGCGTCCGGCTCGGTGAGCACCATGGCACCGGTGTAGCGGCCGCTGGCGAAGTGTGGCAGATACTGCTGCTTGATTTCCTCGCTGGCAAAGGCGTTGATCGTCTCGGCGATGCCCTGCAGGCCGAAGATGTTCATCAGCGAGGCGTCGGCCCGGCTGACGATCTCGGTCGCCATCGAGTAGATCACGTTGGGGCAGTTCAGCCCGCCGTACTTGCGCGGCAGGGTGAAGCCCATCAGGTCGGCCTGGGCCAGGCGGTCGAGGTTGTCGCGCACCAGGGGGTGCAGCGTGACGGTGCCGTCGTCGTTGAGGGTGTTGCCCTCGCGGTCGACCTGCTCGGCCCGGGGGGCGATGATGTTGCCGGCGATGTCGCCCACGATTTCGAGCACGCGCCGGTAGTTGTCGATGGCGTCCTGCTCGTCGACGGGGGCATACTCGATGCCGGCCTTGGCGTCGGCGAAGTCGTCCTCCTGGACCCGGGCGATCTCGGCCAGGTCCATGTGCTCGAAGATGAACTGGAGGTCCTCGTTGTCGGTGAAGAAGTTGGGCACGGGTCTCTCCCGTCAGCTGGCTTCAGTGCTCGATACAACCAGCCCGAGGGGCACTTCGATATCGCCTCAGACTGTCAACAGTATCCACGCATAGAGGACTCGCCTCTTTCAGTCGCGCGAACAGAGGTGCTCACGAGCGATCGGAGACGCTCACGAGCCGCGCTGCCACCCCCCTCCCTTCCAGGGAGGGGCTGGGGGAGGGTCACAGCTACCGGCCTGCGGGCCGACACACCCACAGTTTCAGCCTGCCGGCCGCAACCAGGA
>CAZRSM010000076.1:0-1659 GCA_964602755.1 uncultured Planctomycetales bacterium | reverse complement strand
TGGAGGCGGCCTATCACGCGCTGGCCAGCGACGAGCGCTTCGAGCTGGACGCCTTCGAGACGCAGTTGATCAACCACATCGACGTGATGACGTGGCAGGAATCGCAGGCCCAGTTGATCGCCACGGTCGAGAAGGAGACGGTACTGCTGACGATCCTGTTCGGGATCATCTCGCTGGTGGCGGTGACGCTGGTGCTGTGCATCCTCTACATGATCGTGCTGCAGAAGACGCGCGACATCGGCATCGTCAAGAGTCTGGGCGGCTCGTCGGGCGGCGTGGCGCTGATCTTCGTGCTCTACGGGGCGGCGGTGGGCATCACCGGCAGCATACTGGGCACGGTGCTGGGCACGCTGTTCGTCTGGAACATCAACGAAATCCAGGACTTTCTGGTCAGGATCAACCCGGCCTGGCGCGTGTGGGACATGCAGGTCTATTCGTTCGACCGCATCCCCAGCGACGTCGATCCGCATGAGGTGGCCTGGATCATCGCCATCGCGATCGTGGCGTCGACGTTCGGGTCGATGGTGGCGGCGTGGCGGGCCGGGACGATGCAGCCGGTGGACGCGGTGAGGTACGAATAGTGAGCCGACCAGGCCGCAGAACATGGCAGAGGAGCGCCCGGTGGCGACGATGACCACACCCCGGGCCGGGCAGCGCCGCGAACCTGCGCCGGATACAGACGCCGGCGGGCCGCTGCTGCGCGCCGCGGGCCTGCACAAATGGTACGTGATGGGGCACTCGCGGCTGATGGTGCTGCGCGACTGCGACCTCGACGTGCAGGAAGGCGAGTTCGTCGCGATCATGGGCAAGTCGGGCAGCGGCAAGAGCACGCTGCTGCACATCCTGGGGGCGCTGGACGTGCCGCAGCGTGGGCAAGTGTACTTCGAAGGTCAGGCGGTTTTTGCCGAAGAGGCCCGCCGGCGGGTGCGGGTGGGCATCAGCGACGTGCTGGCCCGGGCCGAACGGCATCGCAACCGCTTGCGGCGCAAGGCCTTCGGGTTCGTGTTCCAGTTCTACCACCTGCTGCCCGACCTGAACGTGCTCGAAAACGTGCTGCTGACGCGCATGATCGGTGCCGGCGTGCTGGGCTGGGCCAGGCAGCGGGCCGCCGCCCGGCAGGATGCCCTGCGTCTGCTCGAACGCGTGGGGCTGGCCGATCGGCTCAAGCACAAGCCCAACGAGCTTTCCGGCGGCGAACGTCAGCGCGTGGCCCTGGCGAGGGCGCTGGTGCACGGGCCGCGGGTGCTGCTGGCCGACGAACCGACCGGCAACCTGGACGCCGAGGCGGGCACGAACATCATGCAGATTCTCAAGTCGCTGCACGAAGAGGGGCAGACGATCGTGATGGTCACGCACGATCCGAGCGTGGCGGCCTACGCCGACCGCACGCTGCTGCTTTCAGACGGCAAGCTGCGCGAGAAGAGCCCGCCGACCGACGCGGGTATGTAGGGGGGGCACGAAGGCAGGAGGGATTGAGGGATTCAGGGATCGAGGGATTGAGAGATCGGATTCGTTGGCGGCGCGGCTGTTCGGCGGCAGCTCGCAATCGCCGGCTTCGACCCCCCTCTCAGTCCCCCCTGGAAGGGGGGACGGTCGGCCGCGCCTCGCACGATCGCTTGGCGTTTTGCTTGGCGTCCTTGGCGTTTTTCTTGGCGCCTT
>CAZRSM010000075.1:0-2274 GCA_964602755.1 uncultured Planctomycetales bacterium | reverse complement strand
GCCGTGGCGGATGAACTGGCGGGGGCCGCCGAGGTGCCATTTGCCCATCCAGCAGGTCCGGTAGCCAGCCCGCGAAAGCTCGGTGGCGATGGTCGGGAAGCGCTCGTCGAGGTTGATGTCGTTGACGACGACCCCGTGGGCCTGGGGGTGAAGGCCGGTCATGATCGACGCCCGCGACGGCGAGCAGGGGAAGGCGGCGATGTAGTAGTTCTCGAAACGCACGCTCCCGGCGGCCAGGGCGTCCATGGCCGGCGTTTGGATGACGCGATTGCCGTAGGCGCCCATGGCGTCCAGCTTGTGCTGGTCGGTCATGATGAAAAGAAAGTTGAGGCGCCGCGGCTGCGCAGCGCGGCCCGAGTCGGCCGCCGCGCCCAGGTAAAGACCAAGCCCTGCCGCGGCGATGTTGCGGATGAATTGCCGCCTGGTCGTGCGCATTGCCATCACCTCACTGTGCCCTGGCGCGGGCCGTGGCAGCTCGCGGGCCTGCGAGTGCCCCGGCGCGCGCGGTCGGGCATTTCACAAGACGGCCGCTGGCGAGGATGTAGTCGCAGGCTTTAGCCTGCGGGGGTAAAAGGCCTGTGGTCTGGCCTCCACCCGACCTGGCCGCCCGCAGCGCCTGGACGCGCGTCTCCACCAGCCCGCACGCGTGTTGGTGCGGTTGTTCGGTTCGCTCAATACTTCTTCGCGAGTCGTCGCGCCCACAGGAAGGCAGCCCACAGCAAGGCCACCACCGCGGCCTAAAGGCCGCGACTACAACTTGGCGCCAGCCTCCACGACTGTCCGCCAACGCACATGTGCCCGAACGCGAAGTCTCCTTCGCCCCCCACCACAGGCTCCCCCCTGCACTTCAGCGTCCAGGCCGCTGGCGAAGATATAGTCGCAGGCTTTAGCCTGCGGTGGCGGCGCTGTGGCCACGCCTCCGCCACGCCTACATGCCTTTTGTCCCGGCGCGCTGTCGGGCATTTCACAAGACGCCCACCGGCGCCGGCGAGGACGTAGTCGCAGGCTTTAGCCTGCGGGGGTGGCGGCGCTGTGGTCGTGGCTTCACCATGCCTCGACGCCTTGTTGTCCAGGCGCGCGTTCTGCAAGTCCCACAGTTTCTTAACACCGCCGCTGCGGCCCAGCCCCCCTGCAGCCGGCCGGCTGCTGGCGGCGATGAACGCCCGTTCAGCGCTTGGCCTCTATCATGAACACGCGCGTTTCGGCGCGGCGCATTTGCACTTCGATGCGGCCGTCGCGGCTGGCATTCAGCTCGTCGCCGGAGAAGGCGTCTTCGACCGGCGCCTGGCGCCACGGCTCATGGATGGTCAGGTGCTTGAGGCCAGCGGCCCGCGCGTGGACCGCCACCAGCGGCGGATTGCAGTACAGCACATCGTCGGTGTCGAGCCAGATGTGAGCGCCAGCGGCCTTCAGCGCAGCCCTCAGCAGCGCCGGCGGCAGCGCGCCAGCGGCCGAGTAGATGCGGCGAATGCGGCCGGCCTGAACCAGCGCCGCGACCGCGCAGCCCCCGCCGTCGGCGTAGTCGGCCAGCGAGACGACCTGCCCGTCCCAGCCGTCTGCTGGCGGGCCGGGCTGGATGACGAAGCGCGGCGCCTGGGTGATGTCGAAGCCCACGGGCGCGTTTTCGGGCAGGCCCAGGAGCCTGGCGCCCGCGGCGGTGACGGCTGCGCGCATGGGGCCGCCGGCTTCATCGACGCGCACGCGCATGCCCATCAGCTCGCCGATGTGCGCGGCGGAAAGCCCGGTCTCGCTGGAGAAGCCCGGCGCGTAGGCCGCGACGACAACGGCGTCGCGCATCAACTCGGCCCAGCGTCGGCGGCGAGCGTCGGTCAGGTAGTAGCAGTTCAGCAGCACCCAGAGGCGGTAGCGCGGCAGGTCCGGCGCGCCGACATCATCAGACAGCACCGTGTCGAAGGGCGCGCCCATGCGATAGAAATTGCCGTACTCGCGCTGAAACAGCCGCGGCGTCAGAGGGTCTTTGCCGGACTTCCAGTCCGCCAGGGTAAGAAAGCTCTCGGGGCTGCAGACCACGGCCGTCTGCGCGGCGCCGCTGTCGCGCCAGCTTTCGAGGGCCTGCTCGAAGATGCGCCGCTCGCGGCGGAACTCGCGGCCGAACTCGTCGCCGGCGAACCAGCCGCCGGAGAGGTCAAACAGCCACTCGCCGCAGCGGTTGGCTATCGCGTTGGCCAGCCCGCGGCGCATGAGATTGAGCGTCTCGCGCAGCGTGTTCACGTGGCGCAGGCCGTCAGCTTCGGTGGTCAGGTATGTGCGGTC
>CAZRSM010000074.1:0-6953 GCA_964602755.1 uncultured Planctomycetales bacterium | reverse complement strand
TCCGGGCTGCGCAGGAAGCCGAAGCCGTCGGGCAGCACTTCGAGCACGCCCTCGCCGTAGAGCAACCCGTTCTGATTGATGCGGGCCTTGAGAATCTGGAAGATCAGGTCCTGCTTGGGCAGGCCGACGTAGTCCTCGATGTGCTCCTTCTTGGCGACCTCGTGCAGCTCCGCCACGGTCATCTTCTGCAGATCGGTGATGTGCAGGTCGCCGCGCTTGACACGCTCGTACTTCTCGTGCGTTTCCTCGTCGATGGGCGAGGCCTCGTCGGTGCTCTTGCGCCGTCGACCGCGCTTGGGCTTATCGGTCTTTTCCTCGGTCTGCTCGTCGACGGCCGCGGCCTGCTCGTCGGCGGACTCGGTTTCGACGAACTTCGACTCGGCCTGCTCGTCGTCGGCGACGACGGCGGTCTCGACCTCTTCGGCGGCCTCGACCTCTTCCTTGGTCTTCTTCTTGCTGCGCGAGCGTGTGGTAGCTTTCGCCATTGTGTCTTGCTCCAAGAAACGGGTGTTACATGGTGTTCGGGAAGCCGACCGGGCGGTCTCGCGTATGCCCCCGGTCGCGCCGGCGAGTAGTTGGCGGTTCGGAATTACAACTCAGGCGAGTCGTTCGGAAACAACACGGTCAAACAGGTCTCTCACTTGCGCTCGCAGGTCGTCCAGCGTACCTTCGTTGCGGATAACATGGTCAGACCGTTTGCGTTTCTCGCCCAGGGACATCTGCCATCGCTCGCGACGCCGCAGCTCCCTGAGGTTCCATCCCCGCGATCGTCGCAAACGTTCGACCCGCCGGGCCTCGCTCGCCTCTACGAAAACGATCAAGTCACACTCACGGGCGAGGGAGCTTTCAAATAGAAGCGGGGAATCAAGGATGATGGCTTTGACCTTCCGGTCCCCAGCACGTTGCCTGATGATATCAGCCCGCCGGGCGGCAATCAAGGGATGTACCAAACTTTCCAGCCGCTTGCGCTTACGTTCGTCGCCGAAGACGATCCTGGCCAGTCTGCCGCGGTCGATCCGGCCGTCGGAACCGACCAGATCGGGGCCCCACCAGTTGCATAGCGTGTTGATAACCTCATCTGTATCAAGGACTTGGCGGTTCAGTTCGTCCGAGCTGATCAGCAGCCCCCCCAGGCGCGCCAGCTCGCGGGCGACGGTCGACTTGCCCGAACCGATGCCGCCACATATCCCGATTATCGGCTTGCCGTCGACCATTTCTGCAGGCTACCCAGGGTAAGTCGTCGCAGCCGGCAGGCTCGCCTCGCCGGCTTTGCGGCCGGCCGCCGCCGGATGACCGGCTGTCCGGTGGCCGATCGCGTCCCCGCGGCGCGTGACCTGCGCGTGCAGGTGGCACAGCCGTGCCACTCCCCCCCGACGCAGCAGTTCGGCATTCGCCATCCCTCATTCGTGCCCGCCTCTCCCCGGAGGGCGGGCGAGTGGCGCCTCACGCTGGAGGCCACTCAGTTTCCCGGCACGCGTCCGCTGACTGTGCCTGATCGTCGGCGGCTTGTCAATCGTGGTGCGCGTGCTTAACTTGAGTGGCTTGTTGCCTTCATGATCGCTTGTCGGGGGCCTGCGGGCGGGCCACAACATGGGAAACCGCAATATGTCACGACCGGAGCGTGTTCTGATTTCCAAGATCGGACTCGACGGGCACGATCGTGGTGCCAAACTCATCGTCCGTAACCTGCGCGATGCCGGCATGGAGGTCATCTACACCGGCCTCTGGCAGACGCCCCAGGCCACCGTGCTGGCCGCCGTCCAGGAAGACGTGGACGTCATCGGCGTGAGCCTGCTGTCGGCGGCCCACATGGCCATCATGCCCCAGGTCGTGCAGCTCTGCCGCGAGGTCGGCCTCCCCGACATACCGGTGGTCGTCGGCGGCATCGGCCCCGAACAGGATCACGAACCGCTCAAGCAGGCCGGCGTCGTCGATGTCTTCAACCCCGGCACGCCGATGGCCCGCATCATCGAAACCACCCGCCGCCTGGCCGCCGAATACCGCCAGAAACGCGCCGCCCAGCGTGACAAGCCCGATATCGGAACCGTTACCGGCCTGGCGCGGGCCATCACGCTGGTGACCGAGGGACGCGGCGACGTCCTCGACGAGCTCCCACAACCCGCCGGGCCGACCGCCTGTGTCGGCATTACCGGCTCGCCGGGGGTGGGCAAGAGCACGCTGATCGGGCGCATCGCGCGCGAGATGCGCCGCCGGGGCCGCAAGGTCGCGGTCATCGCGGTGGATCCGTCCAGCCCGCTGACGGGCGGCTCGCTGCTGGGCGACCGGCTGCGGATGATGCCCACCGAGCCGGACGACGGCCTGTTCGTGCGCAGCCTGTCCTCGGGCGGCCAGACCGGCGGCCTCAGCCCGCACACCGCCGACATCGCCCGGCTGCTGCGCGCGGCGGGTTTCGAGATCGTGCTGATCGAGACCGTGGGGGCCGGGCAGAACGACGTGGCGGTGCGCGAAGTTGCCGACCAGGTGCTGCTGGTGCTGATGCCCGGGGCCGGCGACGCGGTGCAGTTCACCAAGGCCGGCGTGGTCGAAATTGCCACCGGGCTGGTGCTCAACAAGGCCGATCTGCCGGGCGCCGACCACACCGTGCGCGAGCTGCGCGAGACGCTCGACGACGAGCGGCCCATCTGGGCGGTCAGTTCACTGCGCGGCGAGGGCTTCGAGCCGCTGTGCGACTGGATCGAGCAACAGCGGCAGCCGGCCTGCTGAGGACCGGCGCTCCGTGCCGCCCGGCCGACCGCCGCCTAGTTCCGGCTGCGGCTGGTCATCGTGGAACGTCGCCGGGAGGTGTTGCGTTTGAGGATCATCTGGGCCAGCACCTTGGCGTCATGTTCCTCCACCTGCCCAAGCACGATCGACTGCTCGGTCTTGTCCAGCGTGTTGAACCACTCGATCAGCCGCCCGAGCAGCGACTTGATGGTCATGCCACGCTGACGGCAGGCGTGGTCCAGGGCCGCCTTGGCCTCGGGCGACAGATGCACACTGACGATGTTGGGTTTGCGTTGCTGAGCTGCCATCTCGATCAACTGTTGGCAGGCCCACCCCGGCCGGGCCCGCCTACTACGTGGTCCCACAACTCGAGATTCTATTCTAGGCCATCAGCACCGACTTGTTAACGCGTCAACCGCTCCCTGTCGGGTGCCGGATCGAACGACCCGCCGGCGACCCGCAAAACCCGTAGCAGCCCCTCCGGGCGGTTCGGTACAATGGAGATTGGCTCGGCGAGCCGCACGTTGCGATCAGCCGCAGCAGCTTTTCATTCGACGGAACCACTACCATGAAGAACACGCTCAGCAGCCTGTGCATCATCGTGGCGCTGGCGGCCGCCGTCGCCGCCCAGCAGCGCATCGAAATCTCCGAGGACGGCCACCAGGCTGTGGTCCTTACCGACGACCACAGTGGGATCGTCACGCGCGCCGACGAGGTGCCCTTCGGTACGGCGCCCGACTGGCAGAGCAACCTGCGCATGCAGGTCGGCGCCCTGCAGGCCGCCGACATGAACAACGACGCGCTGGTCGACCTGGTGGTCGGCTGTTACCACTCCAACAGCTATCCGCCGTACCCGGACTGGAAGAACATGTTGTTCTACAACGTCGGCGGGCAGCTCGAGGCCGACCCCTCGTGGATCTCGACCGACGAAGTCTCCACCGGCGACATCCAGGTCGGTGATATCAACAACGACGGCTACCTCGACATCTTCGCCGCCAACGGCGGATTCGCGATGGACTGGTCGGTGATCTACTACGGCGGCCCGGACGGGCCGTCGACCAGTCCCGGCTGGTACAGCGCCGAGCCGCTGCGGGCCTGGAACAACTATGCCGCCTTGTTCGACATCGACCACGACGGCGACCTCGACATCATCACCGCCAACCAGGGCAACGACCCCGACGACGCCTACCGGCCGATATACATCTTCTTCAACGACAACGGTACACCCAGCCCGGTTCCCGGCTGGCAGTCGGCCGAGTGGTCGATCCAGAACTTCCTGGCACTGGCAGACTACGACGGCGACGGCTGGGAAGACCTGGCGGTCTCCAAGTGGGTCAACTTCCAGAGCGGCATCTACCGCAACGTCGCCGGCCAGCTCCAGACCACGCCGGTCTGGACCACCGGCAACAGCGATGACGACAAGGGCGTCGCCTGGGCCGATGTGGACGGCAACGGCTGGCCCGACCTGGCCCTGGGCCACGACCCCACGCAGTTGTACACCAACGACGCCGGTACGCTCTCGCTCGCCTGGCAGGGCGGGGCCACCTATTACGGCCACAGCGACCTGCGTTTCTGCGACGTCGATCGCGACGGCGACATGGACCTGGCCGAGGTGCACTTCTCCGACGGCAAGACGCACATCTATCTCAACCGCAACGGCACGCTCGACACGGTCCCGAGCTGGACCTACGACTCGTCGGCCGTCGGCACGGCCATCGCGTTCGGCGACTTCAACCAGGACTACTGGCCCGACCTGGCGATCGGCTATTCCGGCCAGCCGTGCATCGTGGTGTTCTACAACAGCGGCCCGCCGTGCCCGGGTGACCTCGACGGCGACGGCGAAGTGGGCCTGAGCGACCTGGCCATCATGCTGTCCAATTACGGCCAGCCGGCCGGCAGCTACTACGAGGGCGACTTCAACGCCGACGGCCTGGTCGACCTGACCGACCTGGCGATGTTCCTGAGCTATTACGGCGACGTGTGCTTCTGACCCGCCCGCGGCGCCGAGCGCAGCGCCCGGAGCATCCAAAGGCCGGCGGCCAGGGCCCTACCGGCGGTTCGAAGCCGGCGAATGCTGGCTGCCGGCGGAAAGCCGACCGGCCCGGCGGACGCAACCCGTTCGTCCATCGTCTGGCGGGCGGTGCCCGCGCTTGCGAATCGCCCGCCACGAATACTGCACACGTCGCGGCCATCCGCGGGCCGGTCGGATGGTTCTGGTCACGTGTGCGGTCGGCGGCTAAGATGCGTGTCCGATCGCGAGCCGTCGTTCTCCGATGCGAATTGGTGAGGATCCATGAGCCACAGCAGATCGTTACGCACACCTGCGCTCCTGCTGACGCTGGGCGCGTCTCTGATGTTGTGCAGCCCGTCGAGTCCAGGCGAACCGGCCCGGCAGGAGAAGTCCACGGCACCGGCCGCTCAGGCCGAGACCGGCGCGCCTGCCAGCGAACCGGCGTCGCAGCCTCAGAAGCCCAGGCCACTGATGTCGAGCGGAACGTTCGCAGGGCTGAAGTTCAGGCTCATCGGCCCGGCCCTGATGGCCGGCCGGGTGGGCGATTTCGCGGTCGATCCGCGCAACCGCAAGATCTACTACGTGGCGGTCAGCTCAGGCGGCGTGTGGAAGACCATCAACGGGGGCGTGACCTTCGAGCCGATCTTCGACGACCAGGGCTCGTACTCGATCGGCTGCCTGGCGATCGACCCGCAGAATCCCCAGGTGGTGTGGGTCGGCACCGGCGAGAACAACAGCCAGCGCAGCGTCTCCTTCGGCGACGGGGTCTACAAGAGCGTCGACGGCGGCAAGCACTGGAAGAACATGGGCCTCGAGGACTCCGAGCACATCGGCATGATCGCCATCGACCAGCGCGATCCCGACGTGGTCTACGTAGCCGCCCAGGGGCCGTTGTGGCGCGCGGGGGGCGACCGCGGACTGTACAAGACCACCGACGGCGGTAAGACCTGGGAGTGCGTCCTGCAGATCAGCGAGAACACCGGCGTCAACGAGGTACACCTCGACCCGCGCGACCCGGACATCGTCTACGCCACCAGCTACCAGCGCCGGCGGCGCGTGTGGACGCTGATCAACGGCGGTCCGGAGTCGGCCCTGTACAAGTCGACCGACGCCGGCAAGACGTGGCGCAAGATCACCGCCGGCCTGCCGAGCGTGGACAAGGGGCGTATCGGGCTGGACATTTCTCCGGCCGATCCGGACGTGGTCTACGCGATCGTGGAGGCGGCCGACGGCCAGGGTGGCTTTTTCCGCTCCACGGACCGGGGCGAGACCTGGCAGAAGCGCAGCGGCTACATGACTACCAGCCCGCAATACTACAACGAGATCGTCTGCGATCCGCAGAACGTCGACCGCGTCTACGTGCTGGATACGTTCATGGCCGTCACTGAAGACGGCGGCAAGACTTTCAAACGCGTGCCGACCCGCAACCGGCACGTCGACACCCACGCATTGTGGATCGATCCGCACGACAGCGACTATCTGCTGGTCGGCTGCGACGGCGGGGTCTACGAGTCGTACGACCGCGGTCAGAACTGGCGCTTCATGGCCAACATGCCGATCACGCAGTTCTACCGCGTGACGGTCGACAACTCGTGGCCGTTCTATTACGTCTACGGCGGCACGCAGGACAACAACACCCTGGGCGCCCCCGCCCGCACCGCCGACCGCATCGGCATCGCCAACGAGCACTGGTTCGTGGCGGTGGGTGGCGACGGCTACGAGGCCCAGGTCGACCCCACCGACCCGATGGTGGTCTACTGCCAGTGGCAGTACGGTGGCCTGACACGCTTCGATCGCCGCAGCGGCGAGCGCATCGACATCAAGCCGCGTGAAGCCCCCGGCGAGGAGCCTTACCGCTGGAACTGGGACACGCCGCTGATCGTCAGCCCGCACAATCCCAAGCGGCTGTACACCGCCGCCAACAAGGTCTTCCGCTCAGACGACGGCGGGCTGAGCTGGACCGTGATCAGCCCCGACCTGACCCGGCGGCTCGACCGCAACGCCCTGGAAGTCATGGGCCTGATCCAGAGCGTCGACGCGGTGGCCAAGAACGAGTCCACCTCGTTTTACGGCAACATCGTGGCGCTCAGCGAGTCGCCGCTGGTCGAGGGGCTGCTGTACATTGGCACCGACGACGGGCTGATCCAGGTCAGCGAAGACGGCGGCGCGAGCTGGCGCAAGATCGACAGCTTCCCCACCGTGCCTGACATGTCGTACG
>CAZRSM010000073.1:0-9640 GCA_964602755.1 uncultured Planctomycetales bacterium | reverse complement strand
TGGCTGCGACCCCCCTGTAAGTCCCCCCTGAGAGGGGGGACGGGGAGGGATTCAGGGAACAGGGATCAGGGATTGAGGGAGCGCTGCCATACGCTGCGTGCCGCACGGCTGTCCGCTGGCGGCGCGTATCCGCTGGCTTTGACCCCCCTGTAGGTCCCCCCTGAGAGGGGGGACGGTCGGCGGCGGCGCCTCCCACCCAGCAGTTCTTGGCGCCCTTGGCGTCTTGGCGGTCTTCCCGGCGTCCTGGCGGTTTTCTGGCGAACGTTGACGCGCTGCAATCGTGTTGGGCAGTGCCCACCCTGCGGGTTGACGTCCTTGGCGTTTTTCTTGGCGTCTTGGCGGTTTTCTTGGCGGGCGCGTGGCACGGCCGTGTCGGCCGTGGGCACGGATTGACGGCGGCGCCGCGATCCGCCGTCGGGCGTGTGTGATTCTTCGTTTTCATCTGGTGGTGTCATCGGCCCAGCGGGGGCTTAGAATAGGGTGCACTCATCCCAGGATCGGCGCAAACGAATGGAGGTAGTCATGCCCAAGGTCGGAGTCTTGCTATCGGGATGCGGCTTTCTCGACGGGGCCGAGATTCACGAGGCGGTCTTCACGCTGCTCGAGCTGGATCGGGCCGGAGCGCAGATCGTGTGCTGCGCGCCGGACATCCCGGTGCACCAGGTGGTCGACCACGAGACCAAGCAGCCGGCCAACGAGACGCGCAACGTGCTCAAGGAAGCGGCCCGCATCGCCCGATGCGACATCGTCGACGTGGCGCGCCTGGGGGCCGATGACCTGGATGCCCTGATTCTGCCCGGCGGCTTCGGTGCGGCGCAGAACCTGTGCACCTTCGCCCGCGAAGGGCACCAGTGCAGCGTCAACGAGCAGGTCGAACGCCTGGTCGGCGACATGCTGGCGGCGCGCAAACCGGTGGGCGCCATCTGCATCGCCCCGGCCCTGCTGGCGCGCGTGGCCGGCAGGCGCGGCATCAAGGCCCGGCTGACCATCGGCAACGATGCGGGCACCGCCGGCGCGATCGCCGCCATGGGTTGCGAGCACGTCGACTGCGCGGTCGACGACTGCGTGGTGGACGAGGAGAACCGCATCGTCACCACGCCGGCCTACATGCTCGGTCCGGGTCCGGCCGCGGTGCACGCGGGCATCAGCAAGCTGGTGCAGCGCATCGTGGCGCTGGCCGGCTGAAGCGCGGCGCGCCGCAAGAGGCAAGAAGGTGCTAAGGCGTTGCGCGACAACTTTCCGAAAAAACACGCGCGCCGCGCACAAGCCCTTGCAAAACATCGACGCGGTTGTAACGTATGCAGGCGCGGTAAGCGCCGCGACAAAACAATCAACACGCGTGGTTCGTGATGACGAGCCGCGATGCGATGGAAGGTCACAAGTGCGCCACGGCTGGACCTTCCATCTTTTTTGCGCTTTTCGCAGCGCAGCGCCGGCGCGACCCGCCGGGCTTTCCCCGCACCCTGGCCCCAACCATGCCTGACACTGCGCCATGACCAGCCAACCCATCGTCACGGTTTTCGGATCGGCCGCCCCACGCAGCGGCGAGCAGCTCTACGAAACCGCCCGGCAACTCGGCGCCGGACTGGCACGCCTGGGACTGACCGTCTGCAACGGCGGCTACGGCGGCACGATGGAGGCCACCGCCCGCGGCGCCCGCGAAGCAGGCGGACACACCATCGGTATAACCTGCCGCGCCCTGGGCCGCCCGGGGGCCAACGCCTACATCCGCGAGGTGATCGAGACCGGCACGCTGCTGGAGCGCCTCGAGACGCTGCTGCGCCTGGGGCGGGCCTACGTGGTACTGCCCGGCGGTACGGGCACGCTGGCCGAACTGGCGCTGTGCTGGGAGATGCGCAACAAGGGGCTGATCGAGGCGGCGCGGCCGCTGGTGCTGCTGGGCGACTGGTGGCAGCCGGTGGTCGACTGCGTGGCGCGCGTGCAGCCGGCCGAGCTGGTGACGGCAGCGGGCGACGTGGACGGTGTACTGGAGACGCTGTCGCGGCACTTCGGTCCGGGGGCCTGAGGCCAGCGGCGCATCGACAAGCGGGCCGATTGCGCGAATAATCGGCAGCCATCGGGGCGGCAGCGGCGGCGCGACGGTCGCTTTGCCTGGCGAGGTGAGCACAATGCCCGACGGTGAGTTCTCGTATCGGACCGCGGCGGAGGAGACCTGGCGCATTTTCCGCATCATCGCGGAGTTCGTCGAAGGGATCGAAACCATGGCCGAGATCGGGCCGGCCGTGTCGATCTTCGGCTCGGCCCGCACGCCGCCCGACGACCCGTTCTACGAGATGGCCCGCACGCTGGCGCGCAAGCTGGCGCACAGCGGGTTTGCGATCATCACCGGCGGCGGCCCGGGCATCATGGAGGCCGCCAACCGCGGGGCTTTCGACGTCGACGGCACCAGCGTGGGGCTGAACATTGCCTTGCCGCAAGAGCAGGAACCCAACCCGTATCAGAACGTTTCGCTCGATTTTCACTATTTCTTTGCGCGCAAGGTGATGTTCGTCAAATACGCCTCGGCGTTCGTGTGCTTCCCCGGCGGCTTCGGCACCATGGACGAGTTCTTCGAGTCGATGACGCTGATCCAGACCGGCAAGACGCCGCCGATCAAGGTGGTGCTGATGGGCAGCTCCTTCTGGCAGCCGTTGCGGGACTGGCTGCACGACGTGATGCTCGGTCAGCGGCGGGCCATCTCGCCCGAAGACCTCGAGCTGTTCACCATCACCGACGACGTCGAGCAGGCCGTGGAGCTGATCTGCTCGCACCACGAACGCCGCCGCAAGGCCGCCGGCCCGCGCAAGCGCATGACCGCCGAGGGCACCGTCTATGGCGTGCGGCCGCGTTCCGGACGACGCGGCCGACCCGGCGACAAGTAATCCGCCGGGTTGGTGGCAAGAAAACCCGGAGGTTTTCACCCTTCCCCGACCCTTCCCTGCGAGGGAGGGGCGTGAACCGGTAGCGGCCAAGCTGAAGGCTCACGAGGCAGCAGCATGCACGCAGCCGTCGAGAACGTACCGACCTGGCAGACGGTGATGTTCGCCGCGATCCTGGCGATCACGCTGGGGCTGCTGGCCACCGAGCGGATCCACAAAACCGTGCTGGTGCTGATCTCGGCCGGAGTGTGCCTGCTGCTGGCTGACGCGCTGGGTTACTTCGCCGCCGAGGGCGCCGACCACCTGCCGGTCTACGTGCGCATGATCGAGTGGGAGGTGATCGGCATCGTCATCGGCGCCACGGTCTTCGTGGAGATCGCCGCCCGCAGCGGAGTGTTCACCTGGATCAGCGTCAAGGTGCTCAAGGCCAGCGGCGGTGATCCGTTTCGGCTGCTGATCCTGTTCTCGATCCTGACGGCGGTTTTCAGCGCGTTTCTCGACAACATCACGGCCATGATCATCATCGGCTCGCTGACGGTGGTCAGTTGCGCCAAGCTCGAGCTGGACCCCAAACCCTTTCTGATCACCGAAGCCATCATGACCAACGTGGGCGGACTGCTGACGCTGATCAGCAGCATCCCGAACATCATCATCGGCAAGACCGCCGGCATCAGCTACGTGGGTTTTCTGGTCGTGGCGCTGCCCTACGTGGCCGTTGCGCTGACGGCCAGCGTGCTGGTGGCCCGCTGGAGCTTCGGCCGCACGGTGGCACCGTTGCGCGATCCGCAGGCCAAGGCCCACAACCGGGCGCTGGTGCTGGGCTTCGACGAGTGGGAGACCGTCAAAGACAAGCGCTTCTTTGGCACCTCGGCCGTGGCGGTGGTGGTGGTGATCCTGCTGTTCGCCCTGCACGGACAGATTCCGGTGCTGCGCGACTTCGGCATCGAGATCGTGGCGCTCGGGGCGGCGGTGATCATGATGCTGCTGCATGCCAAGGACGTCGAGCGCGATCTGTCCAACGTGCAGTGGTCGCTGGTGTTTTTCTTCGTGGGACTGTTCACCATCATCGGCGTGATGGAGGCCGCCGGCGTGCTGGCCCGGATCGGGCACCTGCTCGATCGGCTCACCGACCACACCGGCAGCATCGGCCTGATGTGGCTGACCGCCGGCTTCTCGTCGGTGACCGACAACATTCCGCTGGCGGCGATGCTGGCCAAGATCTTCGGGCCAACGGCCGAAGCGGCCCAGGCCCTGCCGCGCGACCAGTGGTGGGCGGTGGTCTTCGGTTCCAACCTGGGCGGCAACATCACGCCCATCGGCTCGGCCAGCACCGTGGTGGCCGTCACGATTCTCAAGAAACACGGGCTCAAGATCAGCTTCGCCGAGTTCGTCAGGATCGGCGTGGTCTTCGCGGCCGTGCAACTGGCGCTGGCCAGCGGCTATCTCCTGATTCTGCGCGCCCTGCTGGCCTGAGCGTCATCGGTGGCGGCGCGGGGCCGGACGGGGGCGGGCTCCCTTGGGCCGCACGGTGGCCGGCTTGGGGCCCGGCCTGGGCCGCGCCGTGGCCTTCAGATGCGCGTGCTTCTTGATCTCGTGCTTGACGCCGGGGGCGGCGGGGTGGTGCAGGCGGTAGTGGTGGTGCAGGCGCCAGCGGGCCGGCAGATAGAAGCGCCGGTAGTAGCGCAGCACGGGCGTCAGGTGCGGATAGCGCGTCGGGTAGCGCAGCACGTGCGTGGTGACCACGTCGACGTCGTCCAGGTTCTCGACCGCGGCACGCAGCGCCTCCAGCTCGGCGGCGTACTGCCCGTCCTGCTGGAGCTGCTCGAGCAGTGCCGGCCACGAGAAAGCCCGGTTGAGCATGGTGACGGCCTGGTCGTCGGTCGGCGACAGGCCGTCCGAGGCCTCGTCGTACAGCGCCGCCACTGCACTCTCCAGCTCATCCAGTGAGACTTCGCCGTCGTGGTCGGCGTCGGCCTGCTCGCAGTCCAGATCGAGCAGCAGGTACGCCAGTTCCTGGGCCGCGGCCAGCTCGTTGGGGTCCATGTGGCGGTCGCCGTCGCGGTCGACGTGGCGCATGAGCCGGATGGCCGCGGTGCTCCGGCGGCCGTGAGCGTTTTCGGACTGGGCCAGGATCGTGGCTGGCAGCGCGACTGCCGTCAGGACGATCAGCGTTATAGGAGTTTGCAAACGCAACATGGCAGGTCCTCCCGTTTTTTTGAGGGTCGGCTGACCAGGCGATGGTGGTGCGGCGCTTGTATCGGCCAACCGACCGCGCCTGTGGACGACGACCAGCCAAGGTCAGTATTCGCTTCTCGGGAAAACCCTCAGACGAAACCGGCCCGGAGCCGATAATCCCTCCCGCCGTGGCTCGGCCGGGGTGGTTGGCCATCGGCGGCCTGGTGAGCGGTACCCGTGCCCACGGGGGCCGTCGCGGCGAGCGAACGGCGCTGGGGTCGGCGCGGGCGCGCCTGCCCGGGACCAACAGGCCGTGTGCGCAGCGCAGCCGCGTCAACGGACATGAACGTCGACAATGGATGGGTCGATGAACCCACCACGGGGGCATGTTCATGAGCGCTGCGCCGGCGCCGAGGGTTGGGCGGCTGGCGTGGCAGGAAGGGAGTGTGCTGGATGCCCGTGCATGACTTGCCTCAAGGCGACCGGCCGCGCGGCGGACCGGCCGGCGCAACGGAAAGGCGCCGCGAGTCGCTGCGGGTCCTGGTGACCGACGATTCGGCGTTCTTTCGTCGGGCCATCGCGCGTGAGGTCAGCCAGGCCGGGTACGAGGTGCTCACGGCCGAGGATTCTCGCACCGCCCTGCGGGCCATCGAGGAGCATGAGCCGGACATCCTGGTGCTGGACTATGAAATGCCCGAGATGCACGGGCTGGAGCTGATGCAGCAGGTCCACAGCCAGCGTCCTGCACTGCCGGTGATCATTCTCACTTCGCACGAGGACTTGTCACTGGCGCTCTCGGCCATTCGCCAGGGAGCGATCGACTTCGTGGTCAAGCAGGGGGGCAGCAGCACGTTGCTGGCGGCCCTGGAGCGCGCCGAATCGGTGTGCCGGCGTGAACGCAGCAAGCGGCTGGCGCAGGAGGCCAGCCGGCGAGCCAACCAGCAGCTCGCCATCCGCACCGTGCGGCAGAAGGCGCTCAGCGAGCTGCTGAGCCTTTCGCTGCACGCCGCGAGCATGCGCGGCCTGCTGGAGGCCGCGCTCGATCACGTCCTGGCCCAGCGCTTCGTGCGCCTGCAGGGTCGCGGGATCGTGTTCCTGGCCGATCCCGAGACGCGCGAGCTGACCGCGGCGGCGCAGCGCGGTGTGACCGACGATGAAATCGAGCGTTGTCGCGCCGTGGCTGCCGAGTATTGCTCGGTGGAGCAGGTGGCCCACCGTGCCGGTCAGGCCAGCCTGAACGCAGACGAGATGCGGCGGGTCGAGCAGCGCACTCTGGCCGATCCGGCGGCCGCCTGCCACCTGCCGATCGTCGGCGAGCAGGGGATGATCGGCGTGTTGTGCTGTTTCCTGGATCGGCGTTCCGAAGGGGGCTACGAAGACGAGATCGGCTTTCTCGATGCGGTGGCCGACGTGCTGGCCAGCGCCATCATCCGGCTGCGCAGCGAGGAACGGTTGCACGAGTCCAATCGGCGCCTGGCTCAGACCATCGAGGCCCTGGAAGCCGAGCGTGCCAAGGCCGACGCGGCCAATCGTGCCAAGAGCGAGTTCCTGGCCAACATGAGCCACGAGATCCGCACGCCGATGACCGCCATCCTGGGCTTTACCGACGTGCTGATCGAATCGGGCGACATGAGCAAGGCTCCCCCGGAGCGCCTGGAGGCCGCCCGTACGATCAAGCGCAACGGCGAATACCTGCTGGCGATCATCAACGACATTCTGGATCTGTCCAAGATCGAGGCGGGGCGCATGGTGCTCGAGCGCGTGCCCTGCTCGCCCTGCGGACTGATCGCCGAGGTGTTCTCACTGGTGCGCGTGCGGGCCGAGGCCAAGAAGCTGAGTCTCAAGTACGAGTACGTGGGGCCGATGCCCGAACGCATCGAGAGCGACCCGGTACGCGTGCGGCAGATCCTCATCAACCTGATCGGCAACGCCATAAAGTTCACCGAGATCGGGGAGGTGCGGTTGATCACGCAGTTGAGCGACCAGCCGGACGGCCCGGTGCTCCAGTTCGACGTGGTCGACACCGGCATCGGCATGACCCCTCAGCAGGCTGCCAACCTGTTTCAGCCCTTCACCCAGGCCGACAGCTCGACCACGCGCAAGTTCGGCGGCACGGGCCTGGGCCTGACCATCAGCCGTCGGCTGGCGCAGATGCTGGGCGGCGACGTGGTGCTGGTCGAGAGCCACCCGGGTAGCGGTACGCGCTTCCGTTTCATGCTGCCGACCGGCGATCTGAGCGGCGTACGCCTGCTCGATGATCCGGCCGCTGCCACCCGGCTCACTCCCGAGGAGCCGCAATCGGTGGCCGAAGACCAGATGTTGGCGGGCTTGCGTCTGCTGCTGGCCGAGGACGGACCGGACAACCAGCGTCTGATCGTGCACGTGCTGCGCAAGGCCGGTGCCCAGGTAGACGTCGTGGCCGACGGACAACAGGCATGCGAGAGGGCCCTGGCGGCGCGCGAAAGCGGCCGGCCCTACGACGTGATCCTGATGGACATGCAGATGCCCGTCATGAGCGGCTACGAAGCCACGCAGGCCCTCCGCGAGGCGGGCTACGAAGGGCCAATCGTCGCGCTGACGGCACACGCCATGGCTGGGGATCGCGACAAGTGCCTGGCCGCCGGCTGCGACGACTTCGCCACCAAGCCGATTGACCGCAAGAAGCTCCTGTACACCGTGCGCCGCCACGCCCGGCCGGGCGCGCCGGTTTCCAAGTGAGCCCCGCGCTCGGGTCCGATCTGGCGCTAACGGCTCTCATCGCGTATAATGTCGTGCTGCTTTTTCACCGGCTCGGCTGAGCGCAGCCTTCAGCCGGCGGGCTGGATTGTCCGATAGCTCTGGATTGCGATGCACCCGGACGTGGAATACCTGCTGAGACTCCTGGCCTCGGTGATCGCCGGCGCGGTCATCGGCTTCGAGCGCGAACTGCACGACAAGCCGGCCGGCTTTCGTACCAACATCCTGATCTGTTTCGGGGCCGCCCTGTTCACGATCCTCTCGGTCTACATGATGGGCACACAGTTCTCCGACCGCACGCGCATCGCGGCCCAGATCGTCACCGGCGTGGGCTTCCTGGGGGCCGGCGCGATCGTGCACTTCAAGGGCAACGTGATCGGCCTGACCACCGCCGCCACCATCTGGGCCGTGGCCAGCATCGGCATGGCCTTCGGGGCCGGGGCGTACGTGATCGGTTCGGTGGCCACCATCATGACCGCGATGGTGCTCTTCGGTCTGGCCTATGCCGAAGACCTGATCGCCTCGTGGCGCGTGACCACGCGTTTCAAGATCAAGCTCGATTCGGCTTTCGAGTCGGCCGACGAACTGCGCCGCATGATCGAGTCTTCCGGCGTGCACGTGCGCAGTTGGATGGTCACCAAGGTCGAAGAAGGCCTCACGCTGCGCATCTCGATCACCGCCCCCTCCGACAAGATCGACGACCTGCAGATGCTGCTGGTCAAGAGCCCGCACGTGCGCTCGATCAAGCGCGTCTGAGCCGACCGGCTGTCCGGTGGCCGTCAGCATTCGGCGTCGGGCACTCCGGACCCAGCGCTGCAAGGGTGCGTCGTCAGTCCACGAACCGGCAATCCACGTGCAAGGCCCGATCGAGCCGGCGCAGGTACTCGCTGCGCGGTATCTCGATGGCGCCGAAGCGCTCCAGGTGCGGGGTGCTCCACTGCGTGTCGAGGAGCTGATAGCCCCGGGCGCGCAGACGCTCCACCAGGGCCACCAGGGCCACCTTCGAGGCGTTGCTGACGCGGTGGAACATCGACTCGCCGAAGAAAGCCCCGCCCAGTGCCACGCCGTAGAGTCCCCCGACCAGCCTGCCGTCCTGCCAGGTCTCCACGCTGTGGGCCAGGCCGGCATGGTGGAGCCGGGTATAGACACGGATGATCTCCGGTGAGATCCAGGTGCCCTCGGGGCGGTCGGCGCAGGCCCGGATGACCTGCTCGAAAGCCGCATCGACCCGCACTTCGAACGCCCGGCGTCGTATGATCTGCCGCAGCGAGCGCGACACGCGGAAGCGCTCGAACTCGAAGATGCAGCGCGGGTCGGGGCAGAACCAGGCGATGCGGCCGTGCTCGTCGGCCATCGGGAAGATGCCGACCTGGTAGCCGTAAATGACGGTTTCGGGCGACAGTTCGGGCTGCATGTCCACGCGACTACCTCGGCCAGCGAGTTATCAAGCGGCCGGCAACACTTTATGCTGTGCGGTTCGAGGCCGTCCAGCCGCAGCCCGCCCCGGGCCGGCGTCGGCGGCCGGGGAGCGGATGTTATGGGATCTGATGCGTCAGCCCGCGTGCCGGGCAGTTGGCACGAGTGGTTCGCCGATCGGCGGCGGGAAGTCGACAGAAACTTTCAAAGCATTTGAACGTTTTGAAAGGGCGCCTCGATCCGCACTCGCCCCTGCTGCAAGCCGTAGAATACTCGCTTACGGCAGGCGGTAAGCGTCTGCGTCCGGTGCTGGTAGTCGAGTGTTGCCGGCTGTGCGGCGGTGCGGTCGAAGCGGCCTGGCCGGCGGCGCTGGCGATCGAGTGCGTGCATACGTTCTCGCTGATTCACGACGACCTGCCGGCCATGGACGACGA
>CAZRSM010000072.1:0-3754 GCA_964602755.1 uncultured Planctomycetales bacterium | reverse complement strand
GGTACACGCGCTCAAGCCCTATCGCCAGCGTGTGCAATCGACGTACTCGATGCTGCTGCACACCTTGCAGGCAGTGGCCCGGGCGCCGGAAAAGCTGCTGGCGGCGATCGCCGAGGCCGACCGGACCTGTGCCGCCCGCCGCGGCGCCGACCGCCTCGAAGGCCGGGTGGTGCTGCGACTCAAGCGCGGTGAGCAGGGCCGCAGCGCGACCTATCGGGCGGTGCGGTTCGAAGTGGTACAAAGCGACATCTCAGGCGGCCCGGTGATCCGCTATTCGTCGGACCCGCTCGATATCCCCACCACGCTCTACGACGAGGTCGTCCCGGCCGGGACCGTCGCACCGCCGGCCGCCTACGTCGTGCCGCGCCAGTGGCAGGCCATCATCGAGCGGTTGCGGCTGCACGGCGTCGAGCTGGTCGAGACCACCGAACCGCGCACGCTCACCGTCGAGCGCTATCGCTTCACGAAGGTCAGCTTCCCCCCGCGGCCCTACGAGAGCCGTTTCCAGCCACGGTTCGAGCTGGTCAGCGAGCTGGTGGAGCTGGAGTATCCGGCCGGTACCATCCTCGTGCCGCTCGAGCAGCCGCGGGCCAAGCTGGCGGTGCACCTGCTCGAGCCGCAGGCCCCGGACTCGCTGCTGCGCTGGGGGCTGATCAATCAGGTCTTCGAGCGCAAGGAGTACTTCGAGGACTACGTGATGGAACCCATCGCGCGGCGGATGCTCGCGCAGGATGAGTCGTTGCGGGCCGAGTTCGAGCGCAAGCTCAAGAGCGACGCCGAGTTCGCCGCCGACCCGCGGGCCCGGCTGGAGTTCTTCTACCAGCGTTCGCCCTATCATGACCCCAACTACAACCGCTACCCGGTGACACGCCTGCCGGCGAGCGACTGACGGCTCCGGCAGCGGCGCTGATAACGACCGGCTGGGAAGCCGGCCGACTTGGCGATAAACTCTGATCGGTGAGCACCACCCCCAAAGCCCGGTTTTGCAGAGACACGATCATGAACAGACATTCGCAGCGTCTTGCGGCAATTGCATTGCTGGCCATCGGCGTCGGTGCCGCGCTGGCCCAACCGTCCACCACGCAGCCGGCCTTTTCGGCCGAGGCCTACCTGGCCCACCTCAAGTTCCTCGCCAGCGACGAGTTGCAGGGCCGCGCCCCCGGAACAGAGGGCAGCGCCAAGGCCGCCGAGTACATCATCGCCCAATACAAGGCGGCCGGCTGTCAGCCCGCCGGTACCGAGGGCTGGCTCCAGCCGTTCGAGGTGCGCAACGGCAAGCGTATCGAAGACCACGAGGCCTCGTTCAGAATCGACGGCGTCAGCGGCGACTGGCAGTTGCGCCGCGACTGGATCCCCTTCCCCTTCTCCGAGTACGGCGACATCGAGGGGCCGCTGGCCTTCGCGGGCTACGGCATCCGGGCCAAGAAGTTCGGCTACGACGATTACGCCGACTTCGACGCCGAAGGCAAGGTGCTGCTGATCTTCCGCTATGAACCCAGGGCCGACGATCCGGACGCCGACTTCGGCGGCGAAACGCCCTCGCGGCACGCGTTGTTCGTGCGCAAGGTCAACCTGGCGGCCAAGCAGGGCGCCAAGGCGCTGCTGGTCGTCAACCCGCCCAGCCACGACCCCGACCGCGACGTGCTCTATCCGTTTACGGTCTTCAATTCGCAACCGACCTACCAGTTGCCGATGGTGCACATCTCGCGCAAGCTGGCGACGGCCATCCTGAGCAAGGCCGGTCTGCCCGATCTGGCCACGCTGGAAAAGCAGCTCAAGGAGCATCACGGCCACCAGTCGCGCGACCTGGATCTCCAGGTGCACATCAGGACCGGGCTCAAACCCAACATGATCACCGCCGCCAACATCCTGGCGCTGGTGCCCGGCGACGGCAGCACCGACGAGTACATCGTGGTCGGCGCCCACCGCGACCACCTGGGGCTGGTGCCGCGGCAGTTCCAGAGCGGGGACCAGACGCCGGTGATCCACAACGGCGCCGACGACAACGCCTCGGGCACCGCCTTCATCATCGAGCTCGCCAAGGCCGCGGCCCGCGGGCCCACGCTGCGTCGCAACGTGCTGTTCATTTCGTTCGACGCCGAGGAGATGGGGCTGGTCGGCAGCCGCTACTTCGTCAACCATCCCACGGTGCCGCTGGAGAAGATCAGGGCCATGCTCAACTTCGACATGGTCGGGCGGCTCAACCTGAACAAGTACAGCGTGTTCGGCACCTCCTCGGCGGTGGAGTTCGAGGAGCTGGTCGACAGGTACAACGAGCAGGCCGGGCTGGATTGCCGCCTGTCGTCGGGCATGGTCGGCGGCGGCAGCGACCACGCGCCGTTTCTCCGCAAGCACATACCGGCCCTGTTCGCCTTCACCGGCATGCACCGGCAATACCACCGGCCCGAGGACGACTGGGAGCTGATCGATGCCCCCGGAGCGGCCCGCCTGCTGTCGCTGTGGTATCCGCTGATGTGCGAGCTGGCCAACATGACCGACGGCCCGACCTACCAGGCCACCACGCCGACCGAGGAACCCGAAGAAGACCTGCCCAAGCCGGCATCCGAAGAAGCCGCCGAGAAGACCGAAAACGGGTCCCGGTCGGCCACCAAGAAGCCCCGACGCGATGACGCCGCCCCGACCGGCCGCACGCAGATCAAGGTCAGCCTGCGGATCATCCCGGACATGGTCGGCGACGATAAGCCCGGCATGCTGATCGACACGGCGATCCCCGGCGGCCCGGCCGCCAAGGCCGGCCTCAAGGACGGCGACCGCATCATCAGGATCGGCGACATGGCCATCCGCGACATCTACGCCTACATGCAGGCTCTGGAGAAGTACGAGCCGGGCGACAAGGTGAACGTGGTGGTCGAGCGCGACGGCAAGCAACTGACCTTTACCGTCACGTTGCAGAAGTCGCGTTACAGGAAACAACAGGACTAATAGTTGCAGTCCGCCAGGCCACCGTTCAACATCACACGGCAGCCAGCCGCGGCCGCGCTCGGCGCCGCGGCACGAAGTAACCTGCGCGCGAGGCACTATCGATGATCCTGGTCAACACGGAGACGATCCCGGGCTATCGCATCGTAGGAGTCAAGGGTCTTGTGCAAGGCAACACCATCCGCGCCAAGCACATCGGCCGCGACATCGCCGCCAGCTTCAAGAACCTCGTCGGCGGCGAGCTGAGGGGTTATACGGAGCTGCTCACCGAAGCCCGCCGACAGGCCATCGAACGCATGATCGGCCAGGCGCAGCAGCTCGAGGCCAACGCCATCGTCAACGTGCGCTTCACCACCAGCGCCGTGACCCAGGGTGCGGCCGAGCTGTATGCCTACGGCACCGCCGTGGTCGTCACCCCTGAGACCGACCAGGCCCCCGAAGGAGAACTGCTCGAATGACGGGCGCCACTGCTCAGCTCCTCGTCACCGGCGTTCTGATCCTCATGGGTCTGACGGTGGGCACGTTCACCGAGAAGCGGCATTTCCGATCGCTGGCCCGGCGCGAGGAAGAATTCGCGCGACTGGGCATCGGCGTCGTCTCCACCAAGCGCATCAGCAGTCCGGGGACGGTGCGGTCAGCCACGCTGGTCACCGGCGACGCCGTCATCGCCACCGACTATTTCAAGGGCTTTTTGGCCAACCTGCGCAACATCGTCGGCGGCGAGGTGCGCTCCTACGAAACGCTCATGGAACGCGCCCGGCGTGAGGCCACGCTGCGCATGCTTTTTTTTTTTAATGATACGGCCGCCACCGAG
>CAZRSM010000071.1:0-2466 GCA_964602755.1 uncultured Planctomycetales bacterium | reverse complement strand
AGATTCACGGCACGACGACGTCCGCCAGGAACCGCCCGGGTCGCCGGTTCCATGCCTCGCGCTCAGCCGCGGCTCTCGGTGCGGGCCGCGACGGCAGCGTAGATCCGGCGGGCGCCGCTCGCCCGCAACACCTTGGCCACTTCGTGCAACGTGGCGCCCGAAACCACCAGGTTGTCCACCACGCACACCACCTTGCCGTCCACGCCCGGTCGCCGGGCCGGGCCGAAACAGCCCTGCACGTTGAGGAACCGCTGCCGACGCGATATCAACCCCGTCTGGCTGGCCGTGTGGCGTGTCCGCCTGACCGCCGCCCGCCTGACGGGCAGCCCCAGCCGCTCGCCCAGGCCGCGGGCCAGCTCGACGGCGTGCTCGCACGGCCGCTGCCACCGCCGTAGAACGTGCATCGGCACCGGAACCAGCAGCTCGATCTCGCTGTGCCAGGGAGCCTGGGCGAGCCGTTGCGCCAGCAGCTCGACCAGCAGATCCAGTGCGCGCCGCTCGCCACGGTACTTCATCGCGGTTATCAGACGTTGCAGCGGCTGCACGTGATAGTCGCCGATCCGCACCATGCCGGCGGTGTTCCAGAAGCGCTCTTTACGGCACCGGCCGCAGCCGTGGTCGTCGCAGGTCAGCGGCGAGCTGGCCCGGCCGCAGCGCCGGCAATATGGACGGGAGGCGTCCGCGACGAGTGCCGACCAGCACGGAGCGCACATCGGCTGCCTGGCGTCGCCGGAAATCCAGCGGCCACAGGCCACGCAGGTCTGGGGCATCACCACGTCGAGCAGCCCGGTCCACAGCCGACTGGCCGGGCGGGCGGCACGTCCGAGAACGGATGGCCTGGCCTCGGTCAACGCTGCGCCCTCCGGGAAGTGTGGTGCGACCGCAGCACAACGGCGCGCCGGCCGGGGGTGAGCCGATCGTCACACCAGGCACCACCGGCGTTGCGGGCCGCCTGGGCGGCTACCAGCCGATCGTGTTGTAGCCGGCGTCGACGTAGTGGATCTCGCCGGTGACACCGCTGGAGAGGTCGCTGAGCAGATAGAGGCCGGCGTTGCCGACCTCGTGAGCGCGAATGTTGCGATGCAGCGGCGACTTCTGCGGATAGTGCCGCAGGATCTTGTCGAAACCGCTCACGCCGGCGGCCGAGAGCGTCTGCACCGGGCCGGCCGAGATGGCGTTGACGCGCACGGCCTTTTCGCGTCCCAGCTCGGCGGCCAGGTAGCGCACCGAGGCTTCCAGGGCCGCCTTGCAGACGCCCATGACGTTGTAGCCGGGCATGACCTTGACGGCCCCCAGGTAGGAAAGCGTCAGCATCGCACCGCCCTCGGCCATGAACGCCAGCCCGTGGCGCGCCAGGGCCACCAGCGAGTAGGCGCTGATCTCCATCGCCTGCAGAAAATCGGCCCGGCTGGTCTGAAAGAAAGGGTTGGTCAGCGCCGCGCGGCTGGCGAAGGCGATCGAGTGGACTACGAAATCCAGATCGCCCATCACCTCGTGCGCCTCGCGGAAAGCGCGCTCGATCTGATCGTCATCGGTGACGTCGCACGGCAGGATGACGCGGGCGCCGATCGGCTCGGCCAGGATCCGCACGCGCCGTTCCATCTTCGGCGGCGGCAGGTGCGTGAACCCCAGCGCGGCCCCCTGCTCGTGCAGTTTCTCGGCAATGTGCCACGCCAGCGAGCGGTCGTTGGCCACGCCGAAGATCAACCCCTTCTTGCCGTCCATCAGCCCCATCGATAACTCCGTTGTTTCGGCCCGAAACGTATCCCTTCGCGGCGTTCACGTTAGCCGCGCGCCCGCGGCTTCGCAAGCCGACGGCGCGCGCATGGCTCGGCACCCCGACCGGGAGGGTCGCGTAGGGTAAGAGGCACCTGCTCGACCGAGGATTCACCGCCCGAGACGGGCCACGAGGCCCCAGGGATTGGGCCCAGCAGGATTCGAACCTGCGACCAGCAGATTATGAGTCCGCCGCTCTGACCAACTGAGCTATGGGCCCTCGAAAACCGGCGCAAGGCCGCCTCGCGCCTTATTCTACGTCAGCGCAGCCGACATTGCCAAGCTCCGCCCTTGCCGGCGGCACCGGCCGGATCAGCGGGCCACGCGGCGCAGCTCGAAATCCAGCACGGCGTAGCCGTCGATCTCGAAGTGCTCGACCACGATCTCGACCGTGCGCGGCGCCGGCAGCTCGCAGGTACCCGTGTTGCGGGTGGGGCCGTGCCACGTCCAGTTGTCGATCACGGGCTTACCGTCGATGCTCACGCGCACGCCGTCGTCGCTGAGCGTGACCAGCTCCCACTTGCCGGCCGGCAGCTTGAGCCGCGTGCGGGCGATCATGCCGAAATGGTCGGGGCCGATCCCGGCCGCATCCAGCGCAGCCGAGAGCTTCTGGCCGCTGGGCCCGCCGAAGCCGTACTTGAGACGCAACTGGCCCAGCTCGACCGCAACCGCTCCCGGGCCGTCGGCCAG
>CAZRSM010000070.1:0-4784 GCA_964602755.1 uncultured Planctomycetales bacterium | reverse complement strand
GACCGCACCGGGGCCGACCGGACCATCGAAGTGCTCGACGAGGCCCACACCTTCCGCGATCCCAACCCGGTTACCCTGGCCGGCGACAACATCGACACCACCTCGATCTTCATCACCGCCGATGACCGCGTGACGGTCTTTCATCGCGGGCGCGACTACCTGGTCCGCACGGTCGGCAACCGGGTAGAAATCGAGCGCATCGCCTCGGGCCGGATTGCCGACGGACAGGAAGTGCTCATCGACTACACCTATCGCGTGTTGGGCAACCTGCAGATCGACACGCTTACGCAGTCGTTCCACGTGCGCCAGGACTTCTCGTTCGGGCTCTCGCCCTACTACCGCCTGCGCTGGCAGGACCAGACCATCACGCCGGTGGGGGTGGCCGGGGCGATTCCGGACGACATCACCGCGCACATCCTGGGCGTCGAGTATCGCCGCGGCACGTTGCGGCTGGGCATCGAGTACGAGGACCGGGCCTCGACCATCCGCCCCCAGGAGGCCTGGCGGCTGCGGGCCAGCTACAACCACAAGTTCAAGTCGGGGGCCTCGGGCGGCCTGGCGGCGCGCTGGTCAGACACGCGCTATACTTCCTACGGACGGCTCGGAACCACCGCCCAGCCGCGGCAGGTCAAGCTCTTTACGCTCGAAGGTACGTACCGCCATCCGCTTACCGAGCACCTGACGGTCGAGGGAGCCGTGATGTACCGCACAGGCGACGACTCGTACACCGGGCCTTCCGACGGTATCGACTTTGACCTGTCGCTCGAGTGGCTGATCCGCCAGACCGAGCTGCGCGTCTCTTACGAATACTCGCAGTTCGAAGACAATTACGCCAGGAACGACTCGTCCATGCTGTTCTTCCAGATCAGGCGGAAGTTCTGATGGTTCGTATCACCACCCCATGCCGCTTGCCCTCCCGCTGGCCGACGCTGCTGGCAGGCGCATTGTTGCTGGCCGGCGGTTGCAGCGCCCCGCGCCGCCCGCTGCTGGTGCCCGACGAGAACAGCCCGGTCTGGCCGCCGCCGCCCCACCAGGCGCGCATCCGCTATCTGGGGCAGATCGCTTCGGCCGACGACCTGGGCGCCACGCGGCCCGTCCTGGCGGCCCTGGGCGACCTGATCGCCGGCCGCAAGGAACCCGTCAAGCTGTACGGCCCGCGCGCCGCGGTCTGCACGCCCGACGGACGTTTCCTCTTCGTGTCCGATCCCGGCGGACGCTGCCTGCACCTGTTCGACCTCGAGCAGCGGCGCCACCGCCGTATCCTGGGACCGGACCAGAGCCCGCTTCTGACGCCGGTCGACCTGTGCCTGGGGCCGGATGGTTCGGTCTTCGTGTGCGATTCGGAGGCCGTCGCGATTCACCGCTATGATGCAGCGACCGGGCGCTGGCTCGAGTCGCTGCGCGTACCGGACGAGCTGATGCGGCCGGCGGCGCTGGCGTATGATTTCGAGCGCGACGAGCTGCTGGTGGCCGACTCGGCGGGGCACGATATCAAGGTGCTCGACCGGCAAGGCCGGCTGCTGCGGATTATCGGTCGTCGAGGGGCTGCGCCCGGCGAGTTCAATTTCCCCTGCGGCATCGCCCTGGCCGGCCAGACGCTATGGGTCGCCGACGCGGGCAACCACCGCGTGCAGGGGCTCGACCTGCGGGGTGAGCCGAAAGCCGTCTTCGGCCACGCCGGCGATGCGCCCGGCGATCTGGCGCTGCCCAAGGACGTGGCGGTCGACAGCGACGGCCACGTGTACGTGGTCGATGCCCGTTTCGAGAACGTGCAGGTTTTTGACGAGCAGGGGCGGCTGCTGCTGTTTTTCGGGCAGGAAGGCTCGGGCCCGGGCGAGTTCTGGCTGCCGGGGGGGATCTTCATAGATGCTAACGACCGCATCTGGATATGCGATACATACAATGGGCGCTTGCAGGTGTTTGAGTACCTCAAGCTCGAGCAATCGGACACCTCTGACAAGGCGGATGCGCCATGATGCCAGCGGGTTACGTGGCTGAGATTCCTGCGTCGTCGCCTGGCCGGCGAGCGGGATGGATTATGGGACTGGCGCTGCTGCTGGGGCTGTCGCCGGCATACGGCCAGGATCGCGTGGCGGATACGGTGCACAACCTCTCGATCAGCGGCCCGGGGCGCGTGCGCGCCGCCGACGAGACCCGCATCTGCATATTCTGTCACGCCCCGCACAACACCTCCGGCATGCGTCCGTTGTGGAACCGCGAGCTGCCGGTCTCCAGCTATCGCATTTATCAGTCGTCCACCATGGACGCAAAGCCCGGCCAGCCCACCGGCGCCAGCAAGTTCTGCCTGAGCTGCCACGACGGAACCATTGCGCTGGGCAGCGTGCTCAGCCGCTCCGACCGCATCCGCATGATCGGCGGCGACTACATCCCCGCGGGCCTGAGCCACCTGGGCACCGACCTGTCCGACGATCATCCCATCAGCTTCCACTACTCGTCCGGGCTGGCGGCGTCGGATCGGCAGTTGGCCGACCCGGCCACCCTGCCGCGCCAGATCAAGCTCGACCGGCGCGGGCAGTTGCAGTGCACCTCGTGCCACGACCCGCACCGCAACCTGTTCGGCAATTTCCTGCGCATCAGCGACAAGAACGGCGAGTTGTGTACGGCGTGCCACCGCATGGACGGCTGGCGCGAAAGCTCACACCGCCTCTCCAACGCCACCATCGCCGGGGCGCGCCTGGGCGACTGGCCCTACGCCACGGTTGCCGAGAACGCCTGTCGCGCGTGTCACCGCTCGCACACCGCCGCCGGCCGCGAGCGCCTGCTGATCTACGAGGCCGAAGAGGACAATTGTCTCGGCTGTCACGACGGCCGCGTGGCCGACACCAACATCCTGGCCGAGCTGGACAAGTTCAGCGCCCACGACCCCCGCCGCTATCAGGGCATCCACGATCCGGCGGAGCGCTCGAGCATCGAGCGGTCCCACGTCGAATGCACCGATTGCCACAACCCGCACGCCGTGGGCCACCAGACCGGACCGATCAGCGGTGATGCGGTCGGCCGCACGCTGCGCAAGGTGACCGGCGTGAGCATCGGCGGCGCTCCGCTGCTGGAGGCCCGCCGCGAGTACGAGGTTTGCCTGCGCTGCCACGGCGATTCGGCCACCAAGGTCCGCCACGGCATCGTGCGCCAGGCGCATACCGAGAACCTGCGGCTGAAGTTCAGCCCGACCAACCCCAGCTATCACCCGGTGGCGGCGCCCACGTCGTCGCGCGAAACGGTGAGCCTGGTGCCGGGCCTGTCGCCGGGCGCGGTGATCCGCTGTACCGACTGCCACAACAACGACACCGGCCCGCGCGCCGGTGGAACCGGTCCCGACGGCCCGCACGGTTCGTCGTTCGAGTTCCTGCTGGAACGCAACTACACGACGCGCGACGACACCGTCGAGTCGGAATACGAGTACGCCCTGTGCTACAAGTGTCATCAGCGCACCGTCGTGCTGTCCGAGCGCAGCTTCCCGCTGCACGAACTGCACGTGGTCGAGCAACGCACGCCCTGCTCGGCGTGTCACGATCCGCACGGCGTGAGCCGGGCGCTGGGCCTGGTATCCGACCATACGCACCTGATCAACTTCGACACGCGCATCGTGCGGCCCGAGCCGATCACGCGCCAGATGCGCTTCCGTGATCTGGGCCGCCGGGCAGGCAGTTGCACACTGGAGTGCCACGGCGTGTCGCACGTGAACCGTACGTACGGCCGCTGAAAGCCGCGGTTTGGCCGGGTTTCTCACAATCAGGAACGTCGGGCGGCGCGGGCGGCACAGAGCTTGCAAACTGGTTTTGGGCCTGACCGTCCCTGTTGGGCAGGCGTACGATGTGGGCGTAAGCCGACTGCGATTGGAGGGCTTGGCCTTGCTGCGACCAAGACTGCACACCTGCACGCTGCTGACGGCGAGCCTGCTGCTGGCCGGGCTGATCTACTTCACCAACGGCTGCGGCTTTCTGGGCATCGACCTGCCGCTCGAGTACCACACCCCCGATGAAGACGCCAACAGCCCGCCGTCAGACGACGACGCCAACAGCTCGACCGGCGACAGCAACGACGGGTCGTCCGATAATATCGGATCGGGCGATTCGGACTGGGCCGGCGACTGGCGCGACCCCAACGACGCCAACAGCGGCCCGGGCGGCGAGCCCAACCAGTCGCCCTGGGCCGACACCTTCCACGGCATCCTGTTCCAGCGCATCGTCAAGGAGCCCTACCGGCCGGGAATCTGCTTCCGCTGTCACAGCGAGGCCTCCGACTTCCTGGACACCGCGCACTGGAAATGGCAGGGGCCGGCCTACGGCATCGAGGGGATGGAGAACCAGGTCCACGGCAAGCGCGACCTGATCAACAACTTCTTCATCGCCGTGCCGTCGAACGAGGCCGCCTGCGCGCAGTGCCACGCCGGCTACGGCTGGGTCGACAACAACTTCGATTTCTCCGACAAGCTCAAGATCGACTGCCTGATCTGCCACGAGTCCACCGGACAGTACCGCAAGGACCAGGCCGGCGGCTATCCCACGGCCGACACCGACGTGGAAGCGGCCGCCTGGAGCGTGTGGCTGCCCACGCGGGCCGGGTGCGGCAATTGCCACTTCTATTCCGGCGGCGCCGACAACGCCAAACACGGCGATCTGTCTTCGGCACTGGTCGCGCCGACGTTCGACATCGACGTCCACATGGCGGTCGACGGTCCGAACCTCGCGTGCCAGAACTGCCACTGGGGTTCGCAGCACAGGATGGCCGGCGTTACGCAACTGCACACCGACGAGGGCGAGATC
>CAZRSM010000069.1:0-20999 GCA_964602755.1 uncultured Planctomycetales bacterium | reverse complement strand
CGTCTTGGCGGTTCTGTCGCAAACGGGGGCGTGTCGCGTTCGCGGTGGGCGGTGCCCACCCTGCGCGTTGGCGTGCCTGGCGGTGACGGCTGGCGGGTATCCCGCGCGGAAGTCAGCTATGCCCCTTGACGTCGAAAGCGTCGCGCAGGCCGTCGCCGACGAAGTTGAGCGCCAGCAGCGTCAGCGCCAATGCCAGGCACGGAAACGTCACCAGCCACCAGTCGAACTGCACCGGGTTGAGCAGCCGCACACCGTCGGCGGCCAGCGAGCCCCAGGTAGCCTGCGGCGGCTGCACCCCTACGCCCAGAAAGCTCAGGAACGACTCCTGCAGAATCGCCTGCGGCACGGTCAGCGTGGCGAAAACCACCACCGGCCCAACCAGGTTCGGCAGGATGTGCCGCAGCACAATGCGCGGCGTCGAAAGCCCCAGCGCCCGGGCGGCCTCGACGAAGGGTTGCTCGCGCAGGGAGAGCACCTGTCCGCGTACCACGCGCGCCATCGTCAGCCAGCTCACGCCGCCGATCGCCAGCGCCAGCACGACGTAGCGTGACCACTCGGCCCCCAGCAGCGCCAGCTTCTCCAGCCAGGCCCCCAGAGAGATGGTCAGCAGCATGACCAGCAGCATGTACGGCAGCGCGTAGAGCACGTCGACCGCGCGCATCATCAGCTCGTCGATCCGCCCGCCGACGTAGCCCGCCACGGCCCCGTAAGCGGTCCCGATGATCACCGCAATCAGCGCCGACAGCAGCCCCAGACTCAGCGAGATCGCGCCGCCGTAGAGCGTGCGGGCCAGCAGGTCGCGGCCCAGGTCGTCGGTGCCCAACGGGTGGCTCAGCGACGGCGGCAGCCTGACCTGCTGGAGGTTGGTACGGCGCATGGCGGCGGCGCTCCAGCCCAGCGTGGCGAAGCACGCCCCGGCCATGACCAGCAGCAGCACGCCCGCCGCGACGGCCGCGCGGTTGCGCCGGAAGCGGTTCCAGGTGCGGGCGGACTCGGTGCTCATGTGCTGGCGGCTCCGACGCGGATGCGCGGATCGACGACGCCGTAGAGCACGTCGACGATCAGGTTGAAGCTGGCCAGAAAGACGCTGTAGACCATGACGGTGGCGAGGATCAGCGTCTGGTCGCGGTTGTTGATCGACTCGACCACGTGCGTGCCCATACCGGGGATGGTGAAGATCTTCTCGACTACGAACGAGCCGGTGAAGACGGCCGCCGCGGTGGGCCCCAGGTAGCTCAGCACCGGCAGCAGGGCGTTGCGCAGGGCGTGGTCGACCAGCACCCGCAGTTCGGAAAGCCCCTTGGCCCGCGCGGTGCGGATATAGTCCTCGGCCAGGGCGTCGAGCATGCTGGTGCGGGTCAGGCGGGCGATGTAGGCCGCGTAGGGCAACGCCAGCGTGATCGCCGGCAGGATGGTCTGCAGCGGATGGCCCCACCCCCCTACCGGCACGGCTCGCAGCCACAGGGCGAAGACCATCAGCAACCCGGCCCCCACTACGAACGTCGGCAGCGAAACGCCGATCAGGCACAGCCCCACCGAGAGGTGGTCGATCCAGGTGTCGCGCCGGGCCGCCGAGAGCACTCCCACCAGCACGCCCACCACCACCGCCAGGCTGAGCGCCAGCACGCCCAGTTGCAGCGACACCGGCAAAGCCGAACGCATGATCTCGACCACCGTCCAGTCTTCGTACTGAAAGGCGGGCAGGTCGCGGTCGTAGAACAGCCGTTTGGGCCAGGTCCAGAAGTAGCGTTGCAGAGGCGGCTGGTCGAGGTTGTAGGCCTTGCGCTTCTGGGCCAGCACCTCGGGCGGCAGATCCTTCTCGCCGGTTTCCAGGCCCTCGCCGGGGGCGGCCATCACCAGCAGCACGGCGCCGCCGTAGACCGCCAGCAGAATCAGGGGGAAGGTCAGCAGTCGTCGCAGCACGAAGCCCAGCATGCCGCCAGTCCCTTCTTCAGCCGCCGCGAAAGTAGGTGTCGTAGATGGCCTGCTTGACGTCGGCGGGGACCAGCAGCCACAACACCAGGGCCCCCACCAGCACGAGGACCAGGTATACCACCCGCGCGATCAACAGCGGCCGGCGTCTGATTGCCATCTCAAGCTCCGCTCGCTTCCCTCGGGCCACCGAGGGCGCCAAGATAACCGCCCGCAATGCCGAGCGGAACGACCAGGATGCCGGGAGAAACGCTCAGGACGCCAAGAACCGCCGAGGGCGCCAACGTGCAGGGTGGGCACCGCCCACCGCGCGAACGCGACACGCCCCCGTTTGCGACAGAACCGCCAAGACGCCAAGAGGACCGCCAAGACGCCGAGAAGACCGCCAAGACGCCAAGGGACCGCCAAGACGCCAAGAAACGCCAAGAAACGCCAAGGACGCCAAGACGTAGGGTGGGCAATTCCCACCACGATCACAACGAGGCGCCGCGCGCCGACCGTCCCCCCTTCCAGGGGGGACCACAGGGGGGGGGTAACAGCCTGCGAACACGAACCGCCGACGGATAGCCACGCTGCCAGCAGATCCTACCTCTCGATCCCTCAATCCCTCTCCCTTCGTCCCTCCGTCCCTACGTCCCTTCGTCCCTCCCTCTGTGGGGTGAGGCACCGCCTGCCAACCGTCCCCCCTTCCAGGGGGGACTTATAGGGGGGTCGAAGCCGGCGAATGCGAAGCCTGCGGATAGCCGCGCCGTCGATCGAGCGCGACTATTCGCCATTCGGCATTCTTCATTCGAAACCGATCGGCGCTGTGACGTCGCTTCGTCTTCGGAGTCTCCACCCTCCCCCAAGCCCCTCCCTGAAAGGGAGGGGAGCTTGGCGGCTCGCCGGGCGGTCGGCGTGCCGGCCGCTGCGGGCCTGTAGCCCGGCACTCAGCCCGCCTCGCCCGCCGGCCAGTGCGTCTCGCCGCCGGGTGGCACACGGCGTGTCCGGCCCCACACGCAGGCCTCCAGCTCGGCCGACCCGCGGTTGCGGATGGTGACCGAATCTGTCGTGATCTCCACCCGCAGCGGCACGCCGCGCCAGCACAGGTGCAAGGTCAGGGCCTGCCACTGCCGGGGCAAGCGCGGCTCGAGGGTGAGCCGCTGCGTCTGCATTGCCGTGCGCAAGCCCGCGAAACCCAGCGCCACCACTTGCCAGAGCGCCCCGGCATTGGCAATGTGCACCCC
This sequence comes from uncultured Planctomycetales bacterium, assembly GCA_964602755.1. GTDB lineage: Bacteria > Planctomycetota > Phycisphaerae > UBA1845 > Fen-1342 > JALSRY01. The sequence continues at coordinate 17,841 of CAZRSM010000069.1, read as the reverse complement.
CTCGGCCGCCCCGCCATGTTCGACATCGATGTCTACCGCACAAGCCATCTGCCAGAAGCGCCAGGCCTGCTCGCCGAGTCCCAGGCGGCAGGCCAGCACGGCGTGGACGCCGGGCGAGAGCGACGAATCGTGCGTGGTCAGCGGCAGGTAGTAGTCCCAGGCGCGTTGCAGCTCGCCGCGCTCGAACTCGTGCTCGCAGAGCATCATCAGCATCAGCACGTCGGCCTGCTTGAGGCACCTGGTGCGGTAGAGCCGCTCCTGGGGCACCTGGGCCGCCAGCGGGCGTGCGCGGTCGGGCCAGAGCTGCTCGAAGTCCGGCTCGGCCAGCAGCTCGAACTCCTCGCACTGCAATACCAGCACGCCGTCGTCAGCGCGCGGCAGGGGCAGCCCGCGGGCGGCGGCCAGCAGCGCGCGGCGCTGTTCATCGTCGGCAGCCACGCGGGCGGCCAGTTCGAGATTGAGCGCCACCAGCCGGTTGGTGTAGGCGTTGTTGCTGGAGATGGGCGTGTATTCGTCCGGCCCCATGACGCCCAGCAGACTCGGGTGATCGTCGCCGGGGCGGCGATCGAGCCGGGCCAGCCAGTAGCGGCCGGTCTCGCGCAGCAGCTCGACGATGCGCGGCGCGTCGGCCGGCCAGGGATCGTCAGCGTCGCCCGGGCTGCTGGCGGGCACACCGCCCAGGTCCAGCCCGCGGGCGGTGAGGTAGTGCGCCAGGCCGTAGACCACGTCGGCGGTGACGTGCACCTCGTGGTCGGCGTACTGCCAGTTGGGACAGCATTCGTCGCCCGCCGGGTCGCTCTCCCAGGCGTAACGTGCTCCGGGGTAGCCGTAGCGCCGGGCGTTGCGCCGCGCGCCGTCGAGAGTGTTGAGCCGGAACTCGACCAGGCTGCGGGCCCGGGGCGGATCGGTATACAGATAGAACGGCAGCAGGAACATCTCGGTGTCCCAGAAGAACCGCCCCCAGTAAGCCTCGCCGGCATAACCCTTGGCGTCGATGGCCACGCGCGGGTCGTCGGCGTGCGCCCGCAGCAGGTGATAGATGGCGGCGCGGATCGCCAGTTGTGACGCCTGGTGGCCGGCGATCTCGACGTCGCAGCGCTGCCAGCGGCGGCGCCAGGCCTCGGCGTGCTCGGCCAGCAGCTCGTCGAAACTCAAGGCGCCCACCTCCATCAGCCACTGGCCGGCGCTGCGCAGGTCGATATCGCGGCTGCTGGCCACGGCGGAGCGCTTCTCGACGATCAGCTCGCCGCCGGCCGGCAGCCGCACGGTGCACTCCAGCCAGGCGCGGCGCGGCTCGGCGTGGTAGTCCCACGGGCCGGGGTGCCCGCTGAGTCGGCTGACTGTTTCGACCATGTCGCCGCCGTCGGTCTTGACCACGCAGCCCAGCCCGGCCTGCCCCACGCGCCGCAGCGTCAGGCTCTGCCAATGGTCGTGCCCGTTGGTGCGCAAGTCGGCGTCGATGCCGGCTGCGAGCTTCAGTTCCACCGGGCGGTCGCTGCGCAGCCACATCCGTTGCAGACAGACGTGCGGCCGGCGCAGGCTGATGAAGCGCTCCCAGCGCAGCTCGACCAGCGCGCCGCCGGCCGTGTGCCAGCACAGCGTGCGGCGCAGGACCGCGGCGCCCAGGTCCAGGGTGCGCTGGTGGTCGCTGATCCGGCAGTGCTCGACGTCGAGCCGCTGGCCGTCGACGACCGGTACCAGGTGCAGGAACCAGGGCAGGTTGACGAGCTGATTGCCCAGCGCGGGGTGCGGGCCGTAGATGCCCGGCACGAAGGTGCCCCAGCGGCTCTTGCGCTCGGGCAGCCGCTCGGCGGTCACGTTGGCGGCGCGGCGCTGGCAGGCGAGATTCTGCGGCGCGTCGCTGAGATGCTCTTCGAGCGAACCGCGCACGTGCAGATAGCCCGACCCCAGCGTCAGCAGACCCTCCCAGGCCTTGAAGCTGGCCGCGTCGAAGCCGCACTGACAGAGTGTCCAACCGTCGTTCATCGCTGACCTCGCGATCATCCGCGGGTGTTCATGATAGGCAGGATCGCCGGCGGCGCGCCAGGCGGCCCGGGTCGAGGCGGAAATGCGGAGAGACGCTGCGCCCGCTCGTGGCACGACGGCGGCCGGCGCGAGACCCACGGGCCAGACGGGGTGGCTGGCTGCGGCGCTTATGGAAGGGCGGTCCGCCTAGGCGGGGCCTGCGCGGCCTTCGGCGGTTTCCGGGCGACCGGCCAGCAGGATGCGGTTCTTGCCGGTACGTTTGGCCTCGAGCAGCGCCTGATCGGCCGAGGCGATCAGCTCCTGCCGCGTGCTGCCGTTCCAGGGATAGCACGCCAGGCCGCCGCTGATGGTCACCGGTCCCGGAGCAGCGGCCCCCAGGCATTCGAAGTCGTGCTCGGCGATCGCCTTGCAGAACCGCTCGGCCAGGGCGATCGGCTCCTGCGGATGCTGCGAACCTGGCACGCGCGGCTCCTCGGCGTCCCAGAATACCACCACGAATTCGTCGCCGCCGTAGCGGGCCACCACGTCGGTTTCACGGGTGCAGCGGCGCAGGAGCTGGGCGACCTCCTGGATGAGCTTGTCGCCGGTGTCGTGACCGTGCCGGTCGTTGTAGCTCTTGAAGTCGTCGATGTCGAACAGCAGCACGGTGATGCGCAGGCGGCCCTGCTCGGCGCGTTTGATCAACCGATCGAGGGCGGCCTCGAAGTAGCGCCGGTTGTACAGGCCGCTGAGATCGTCGCTCCAGGCCAGGCGCTGCCAGCGCTGGCGTTCGCGGGCCTGCATCACCACGGCCTCGATCAGCCGGGCGTATTGTGCCAGCCGCAGGGCGGTGTTGGCGGCGTAGGTGCCCTGTTTGCGGCGCCCCAGCGCCAGACGGCCGATCGGGCGACCCAGGCGATAGATGGTCTCCTCGAGCACCGGCTCGCTGGCGTCGCCCACCCCGCAGGCCAGGTCGTCGATCTCGACCTGCACGCCCTGGGCCTCGAACGTCTCCAGCAGCAGCGTGGCCAGCCGGTCGAGCGTCGCCAGGGGCCCGTCGTGGATGTTGCGCAACACCTCGCTGAGACGCGTGATCTCCTCGGCCGTCGGCTCGGCGGCCGGCGGCGGCTCCCACGCTCCGGCGGCCGGCGCCCCCGCTGCCACTCCCAATGCCCGGCGCAGATCGGCGTCACGCAGCGGCTCGATCAGGTACTCGGCGGCGCCGTGTTCCAGCGCCTGCCGACCCAGCGGCTCGTCGACCGCGTGGCAAGTCACGATGACCTTGAGGCTCCCCGCCGCCTGGCGCAGCGCCGCCAGCGGCTCGAGCGGACGCGGCCCGCTGCGCAGTTCGACCACGGCGGCGTCGAAGTCCTGCTTGCCGGCCAGCCAGACGGCATCGAGCGGGCTCTCGGCCGCAACGGCTTCCCACTCGGGCAGCACGCGTCGCAAGGCAGCGTGCAGGGCCTCACCGCCCACGGCCAGCACTCGTCGTCGCTGCCGCACGTGGTGGGGGCTGCCGACTTGTCCGTTGCTACTGGTCATCTTGCAGCAGTGCGGCCACCTCTTCGGGAGTAAGGCCAACCGGCCCGGCGCGGCGCTGGTTGTCGGTCGGCGGAGCCGGTGGTTCGCCGTCGTGCCCGGGAGCAGCCGCGGGGCTGCCCGCGTCGGGAGCGACGATCTCGCGCGGCAGCTCGGTTTCCAGCGAGCGGGCCGGCGGTGCGGCCGACGCGGGCATTGCCGGCGTCAAGGGCCGCCGCTCGACCCGTTCAAACCGCGCGAAGCGTTGCAGGAGCTGATCCGGGCCGCCGGACAACAGTCGCCGCAGGGCCTGCAGGCCGCGGCAGACGATAGTCCTGGGCGGCGGCATCAGCAGCGATTCACCGGCGCAAGCCACGATCACCAGCCCGACCCGCGGCCACGCTTCCCTTACGTGATGGAGCACGGCCAGTTCGTCGGCGGCCAGCCATTCCAGGCCCACGAAGGCCAGCTCGACCGGCTCGCCGCGGCGCTGCAAAGCTGACAGGCAAGCCTGCCAGGCATCGGCGCAGCGCAGAACCTCGACGCCGTGCTGTCGCAACCAGCGTTCGACCAGTTGGTCGGCCCGGTTACTGCTTGTGCGCAGATGCAGTGCTCTCACCGCAGTCCTTCGCTGGGGCCACCTTCACTGAATAACGATGTGCCGCCGCATGTCGGCGGGCGCATCCGCCCGCCTCCACCGGGCTGCGCCGCCGCCCCTGATGTCGCATTCCATTCTAAGACCGCGGCACGAACAGAGTCAAAACAAACGCCGGTCAGCCCAGCGGCCGATAATGGCGGCCGACGGCGGCGGGCACGCGGCGCGCAAAAGAAAACCCCGACAGGTCACGTGCGCCTGTCGGGGTTTCTCGGTTTCCTGCCTGCTTCGGGGGCAACTAGCGGCGGCGGATCAGTACGAGGCCACCCAGAGCGAGCAGAGCCAGCGAGGCAGGCTCCGGAACAACTTCCACGCTCAGGGCGAAGTTGGCCGGCGGGATGCCGCCGAACCAATACCAGTTGCCCGAACCATCGTTCTGCCAGAACATGTCCTGGCTGGTGCCGATGGTGGGCGGGTCATAGATCAACAGTCCGGCATCGGCGATGTCGAACTGCACGCTCATCACGACGTTGGCGGGCAGATAGTCGGCCGGCGAAGCGATGGTGACACCCATCAGCCAGGCCCCGGCGCCCGGCAGACTGTCGACGACGTAGCTGGCGATCGGCACATCGCTGCCATCGCCGACGAACGTCGACAGGTCATAGAAGCGCACGGTAGCGGTGGTGGCGTCGATACCATCGTTGGGATCGTAGTAGCCGAACGCGAACGCATCGACCACGCCACCGGCGACCATCCCGAGATCGTCACCGACCTCGAGCCCGCCATGGTTGTAGTAGTAGCCGGTCCCGTTAGTGGTGTTGTCGTACACCGGAACCGTCTTGTTGAACGTTCCCGAGGTCTGCACGACACCGTCGAACGGTGTCGCGTCGACGGTCACGAGCTCCGCCATCGCGGGAACGACGACAGCGGCGATCGCCAACACAGCCAAGGCTTTCTTCATGCTAACTCCTCCTGTGTCCGAGTTGCCTGTACTTCAACCACGCCGACGAAGTGCTGCCCTTCCACGAAGCAGGAAACCAGCCCTTCGAGGAATGTGACCGAAACCGAAATTGCCGACTGCACGATCAGGTGTGAAACACCTCATCAACGCGTTGCTCGCGCCTTGCTCCCCCTGGATCCGAAACATACCGCTCCGGCCTTGCCAACGTGCGAGCGTCATCGATCGAGGAGTGGGATTTGCAGGCTACACGCCCCTCCCAGTCCTTTCCACTCCAGGTTGCATCTTATCGCGGTGCGGGCGTGCCAGTCAACACGATGGCAGCCAGAACCGCCGTGTCGCACCAGCGGACAACACCCGTTTTCACATACACTGCTGCCCACAATATAACTACCCGGCCCCGGTCCCGTTGGATCGGCACCCGTATCGAGCTATACTGGCCGGGGCGCGGTCAGGTCTGCGTTCGCGGGACGTGGCGGTCCAGGCGCCTCCCGCTCACACAACTGACACAAGGACATAGTGTTATGGCTACCACCCGCCACCGGCGCACGCTGAACAGTCTGGCAATACTGGTATTGCTGCTCTCGGCCGCCGGACTGCCCGGATGCCGACAGAACCGGCAGCAAGCGCTGCTCGACCAGCCTGACGTCGCCGCTTATCTCGAAGTCGTGACCCCGAGAAAAATCCACCTCGAACGCTTCCTGACCCGCCCACGCGACTTCACCGCCGACGGAGATGCCGACGGCGTCGAAGCCGTGCTGGTCGTGCAGGACCGCTTCGGCGACCCGGTCAAGTGCCTGGGGCGCTTCCATTTCGAGCTTTACACCATGCGGCTGGCCAGCGGGGACAAGCTGGGCGAGCGAGTGGCGTTCTGGCCGGTGGTGGTCGATTCCGACCAGGCCCTCGCCCGCTACTGGGACAAGATCACGCGCAAGTTCATCTTCCCCCTGCAACTGAGCCAGGGAACCCTCCAGCCGGGGCGCTACATCCTCTCGGCCGAGCTGCAAACGCCGATGGGCCGGAAGCTCTATGACGAGTACGAGTTCTCCTACCGTTCGGCGGCACGGCCCTGACGTCGGGAGCGCAACGCTCCCAGCGCTGCCACCGCCAGCAGCAGGCCGACCGAGGGCTCGGGCGTGATCAGCACGTCGAGCTCGGCACTGCCGTAGCGCATGTCGCCGGCCGACGCGCGGGCGCCCGCGACCAGGCGGTACTGGTGGGAAAGCACCAGGTCGAATCGGGCTTCGTAGGGCAGGTCGTCATCGATCCAGCCGTAGCCTTCCTCGTACTCCCAACTGCGCTCGTCGAGAATCGTGCCGGCGGTGAGGTCTTCAAGCTGATAGTAGAGGCCCGCATCGAAGGAATGAAAACCGGCGGCACCCTCGAAGCTCAGCACCAGCTCGTCGGTCAGCGGACGAAAGACGTAGACCACCTCGGCCCGGGCCTGATGGGCGACCATATACGGGCCGTCGCTCACGACGTCGGCATCGACCGCCACGTGCTCCGCGTCGCTGCCCAGCGTGCTGCTGCTGGCGGTCATCCAGCCTTCGTGTGCACCGTCGTCGGCCCAGGCCGTGACGGTGCCGGCCTGCGGCGCCGATCCGTATTGATCATACGAGCTGTGCTCGATGTTCCCCCAGGCCCGGTGGGTCTGGGTCAGTAGGTCAATTACGCTGGCCGGCGCCGCTCCGGCCAGCACACCCAGGGCCAGAACGACGAACGTTGCCCGGTAAAAGCAGCCTGATCTGCACGAACGCACGGCCGCATCCTCCACGCACGTGGCGGTCGAGTCGCAAGTTGTCCATGTCTGCCTGTCCGCCGAGAAAGCCCAGTGCACCAGATGTGCGTATTCCTCGCCGGTGCGCGATTCTAGGCCCTCCGGAGGCCCGCGGACAACCGCCGCGTGCAGATTATGCAGTCCGGCCGGAGGTCCACGGCGCGCACTGGCAATAGCCGGCTGGCTGGGTTGCCGTCGGCAGCCGGGTTGGCAGGCCGATCAAAGAAAGGTCACGCGTCGATCAGACGCCGCCACCGGTGGCGGTCTGCGTCAGCGTGGCAACCAGATTGGTCACGAATGCGTTGAGCATGGTCCCCACGGCTGATTGCAGGATCGACGTGAGCTGCGCATCCGATAAGGCATTGCAGCCCCCCAAGAACATCAACCCGGCACCCGGCAGCAACGCCCGCAACCATGCTTTGCGAAAGCCACGTTTCATATCCATTGGTCCCCTTTCGCAGGATCCAGTGGCCGACTCGGTTCCTCATCCCGCCCGGCGATTCTAACGGCTCTCAACGGCGCCCGCGAGACCTTTGCCACATTGGCTGCGTACCGATCACGTGGGCCTTGCGAACCTCCATGATCCGCACCTTCACGTGCGGCCGCCTGCGCCAGACCCCTTCGATCCGCACATACTTGCCCACCTCCCTGGGGGCCTCGAATCCCAGCTCCGGCGGGAACTCGACATATGCCAAGACGTGCCGCCGATCGGTGCTGAGGATCTGATAACGCATTCCGTACGGTCCCGCCTGCAGGTCGAAACACGGCTCGAGCAGCCCCACCACCACTGTCAGCGGCTCGGGCGGCGGCTTGACCGCTGCCCGACGCTGCGGCCGGCCGGCCGGCGCGCCGTGGATCGGGCAGCTCTCGCTGGCCGTCGGCCGGCTGGCCGCTGCCGGGACGGTCGCCGGGCGCGAGGTCGCCGCCGGCGCGGTGGCCGGCCGCGCGGTAGCCGGCGCGGTGCTGGCCGCCCCGGTCGTCGGCGAGCTGCGTGCCCGCAGCTCGCGGGCCAGCTCATCGCTGATGCGTTCGACGTAATCCTCTGAAACGTAGACGTACACGCCGCGCGGCGGCCGGATCTTGAGCCAGCCTTCCCCCAGCGGGCCGATGACTTCGACTACGCTGCCGGGGGTGAGCCTGGTCTGCACTTCGCTGAGCAGCGGGGCGCGCGGCTGGATATCGCTGCCGACACGCACACGCAAGGTGGTGTCCACGCGCACGATGCCGGTATGCGGCCCGGTGCGCTCGATGTAATCGGCCGCTACGACCGAATAGACCTCTTCGGTAGGGATGATGCGAAACCAGCCGTACTCGCGACCGACGGCCCTGAGCAGCTCGCCGGCGCAGACCCGCCCCACGATGCGGCTGTTGAGATCGGCCCGGCTGCGCAGGTTGACGCGGTCGGCCGTGACCTTGAGCCAATAAAACGCGGGCTGTTCGCCGGTGGTGACAGGTTGCGAACTCTGGGCCAGGCACGTGCCCAGCGACGTCAGTACGCCGATCAGCAGCAGGCCCGCCCGCCGGTTGGTTCCACTGCGACACACCCTCATGACGCACCCTCCGCGGCGGAGGCGAAGGTAGCCGGCGGTCCGATACGTGTCAATCGCGGGTGGCGGGCAAGTATCGGGGATTGCAGCCCCAACCGGGGGCGGAAAAACGCCGATCGGTGTATAGTGAACGGCATGTCGGCGACAGATCATGGCACAGACAAGCTCGTCGTGCTGGTCTCGTGCGTCGGACGGCGAGTGGAACTGCTGCAAGCGTTTCGGGCGGCGGCGCGGCGTCTGGGGGTGGCGCTCACGATCGTCGGAACCGACACCACCGCCACGGCACCGGCCCTGCACTGCGCCGACGTGCGCGTGCTCGTGCCGCCGATAACCAGCGACCAGTACATCCCGGCCTTGCTCGAGGCCGCCCGCAAACACCGGGCAAATACGCTGATTCCGACCATCGACACCGACCTGCTGGTGCTCTCCGAGCACCGCGGCGAGTTCGAACAGGCCGGCTGCATCCCGCTGATCGCGCTGCCCGACGTGATAAACGTCTGTCGCGACAAGATTCTGACCTACGAGTTCCTTACGCGCAACAACATCGACACGCCGGCCACCTATACGCCCGATGAGATTCGACGGCTGGCCACCAAGGAGTTCCCGTATTTCATCAAGCCGCGCTTCGGCTCGGCCAGCCTGATGGTCAACAAGGTCGAGGACGAGCTGGACCTGGAATATCACCTCAAGAAGATCGACCAGCCCATCGTGCAGGAATTCGTCGACGGCCTGGAGCACACACTCGACGTATACGTGGGACTCTCCGGCCAGGTGCGCTGCGTGGTACCGCGCGCCCGCTGGCAGGTGCGCAGCGGCGAGGTCTCCAAAGGCGTGGTCGTCAAAGACCTCGAAATCATGAACGCCGGCAAACGGGTGGTCGAGTGTCTGGGGCCGTCGGTGCGCGGGGTGGTCACGCTCCAGTGCATCGTCACGCCGCAGCGCCGCATCCGTTTCATCGAGATCAACCCGCGCTTCGGCGGCGGGGCGCCGCTGGGCATCGCCGCCGGGGCGGACTATCCGGCGTGGCTGATCCAGGAGCTGACCGGCCGCGAGCCGCAAATCAGCTTCGACGGCTTTCAGCACGGCCTGTGCATGCTTCGCTACGACTGGTCGTGCTTCCTGCCGCTTCAGGAAGACCTCCAGCCGCGCCTGTCCGACCCGCTCAAACCCTATCCTCAGTGGTAAGCCCCCCGCGCCGAACCAGCCCCCGGCTCGCCGGCGCTTGCACCGGCCGCGTGGCCGCGTACCCTCTTGCGCAGCGTGCGGTTTGCCGTACACCCGGAGGTCCGGCCATGAGTACTGCCAGCCAACGTGACGTGGTGGCCGAGATCGAGCGCCTGCGCAACGAGATCCGCCGACACGATTACCTGTACTACACGCTGGCCCGGCCCGAAATATCGGACCAGGAGTACGACCGGCTGATGCGCCGGCTGGCCGAGCTGGAACGCCGGCACCCCGAGCTGATTACCCCCGACTCGCCCACCCAGCGCGTCGGCGAGCAGCCGCTGGAGGGCTTCGAGCACGTGCGCCACCGCGTGCCGATGCTCTCGATCGACAACACCTACTCGCCGGCCGAGCTGCGCGAGTTCGACGCCCGCGTGCGCAAGCTGCTGGCCGGCGAGCGGTTCGACTACGTGATCGACCCCAAGATCGACGGCGTGGCCGTCGCGCTGCGCTACGAGCACGGCCGGCTGACGCTGGGCGCCACCCGCGGCGACGGCCAGGTCGGCGACGACATCACCCGGAACCTGCGTACCATCCGGGCCATCCCGCTGGCCCTGCTGGGCGACGACTGGCCGGACGTGCTCGAAGTGCGCGGCGAGGTCTTCTGGCCGCGCAGCGACTTCGAGCAGACCAACCGCCAGCGCATCGCCGCCGGCGCAGAGCCGTTCAAGAACCCGCGCAACGCCACCGCCGGCACGCTCAAGCAGCTCGACCCGCGCGTGGTGGCCGAGCGCAACCTGTCGTTCGTGACCCACGGCTTCGGCGAGATCGAGCCGTTTCCGCCCGGCGTGCGGCTGCACACCGAGCTCTTCGCGCGCTTCAAACGCTGGGGACTGCCGATCAGCCCCCACATGCACCACGCGGCCGACATCGACGAAGTCATCGCGTTCGTCGAGCGCTGGGAGACGCAGCGCCACCAGCTCGACTACGAGACCGACGGGCTGGTGATCAAGGTCAACCAGCTCGACCTGCGCCGCAAGCTGGGCGCCACCGCCAAGGCCCCACGCTGGTGCATCGCCTTCAAGTACGCCGCCGAGCAGGCCGAGAGCCGGATCGTGTCGGTCGACTTCCAGGTGGGCAAGCTGGGCACGATCACGCCGGTGGCCAACCTGGAACCGGTCGAGCTGGCCGGCACCACCGTCAGGCGGGCCACGCTGCACAACTTCGAGCAGGTCAGCCGGCTCGACCTGCACGTCGGCGACGCGGTGATCGTCGAAAAGGCCGGCGAGATCATCCCGCAGGTCATCCGGGCCCTGCCGGAGAAGCGCCCGGCCGGCGCCCGGCCCATCCGCCCGCCGACGCGCTGCCCGCAGTGTCGCGGCCCGGTGGCCCAGGACGAAGGCGGCGTCTATCTGCGCTGCATCAACCCGGCCTGCCCGGCCCAGATCGTCGAGCGCCTCAAGTTCTTCTGCGGACGCGACCAGATGGACATCGAGGGCGCCGGTCCCAAGCTGATCGAAGCCCTCTATCAGCACGGGCTGCTGCGCAGCTTCGCCGACCTCTACCGGCTCAGAGACCACCGCGACGAGCTGATCCAGATCGAGCGGCTGGGTGAAAAGAGCGTCGACAACCTGCTGGCCGCCATCGAGGCCAGCAGGCAGCGCCCGCTGGCGCGCGTGCTGGCGGCCCTGGGCATCCGCCACGTGGGGGCCAACACCGCCGAGCTGCTGGCCGAGCACTTCGGCGACATCGACGCCCTGATGGCCGCCGACCGCGACGAGCTGATGCAGATCGAGGGCATCGGACCCGAGGTGGCCGACTCGCTGGTGCAGTGGTTCTCCAGCGACACCGGCAAGCAGACCATCGCCGAGCTGCGCCGCGTGGGCGTCAACCTGACCCAGCCGCGGCGCCGACGCCGCACGGGCGGCGCCCTGGCCGGCAAGACGGTGGTGGTCACCGGCACGTTGCAGAACTACTCGCGCAAAGCGATCGAGCAGCGCCTCAAGGAGCTGGGCGCCAGGCCCGCTTCCAGCGTCAGCCGCAACACGGATTTCGTGCTGGCCGGCGAAAACCCGGGCAGCAAACTCGCCAAGGCCCGCCAATTGGGCGTACGCGTCATCACCGAGGCAGAATTCGAGGAACTGGCCCGATCATGAGCAGACCGCAACCGCCCGCCGCGTGGCGCCGCCTCACCGCCGCCTGGCTGCTTGTGTTGACTGTCGTCCAGCCGGCCGCCGCCGGCCCGCCGCCCGCTTCGACCAGCGCCACCGGGCCGCTGGCCGAGCGTCTCGACGCCGTGCTGGCCCAGGCACCGCAGCAGGTCACCGTGGGCCTGGTGGTGATCGATTGCGACAACGGCGCGGTGCTCTACGAACACCTGCCCGACAGGCCGCTCAAACCCGCCAGCGTGCTCAAGCTGCTGACCTCGGCGGCCTTCCTCGAACGTTTCGGCAGCGACTTCTGCTATCGCACCACTATCGGCTATCGCGCCGGCGAGCTGATCGTCATCGGTGCCGGCGACCCCGCCCTGGGCGACGAGCGCATCGCGCAGCGCCACGGCCGGCCGTGGCTGGGCGAGCTGAGCGCGTGGGCCGGTGAAATCAGGCGGCGCGGCTGGGAGGTGCGCCGCATCGTGCTCGACGACTCGATCTTCGAGCCACGCCTGCGCCACGAGGACTGGCCGGTGGCGGAGAACCCCACCTGGTATCAGGCCCCCGTGGGCGGCATCAACTACAACGACAACTGCCTCGACGCGCGGGTGCGGATCGCCGACGGTCGGCCGGTGCTCGAGCTGTTTCCCCGGCTGCCAGCGCGGTTCTTCGTCGACAAGCTGCGGCCCGGCAAGCAGCACGCGCCGCTGTTGCGCCGCGCCGTGGGGCAGGACGTCTTCGAGTTCACCGGCAGCGTGGCCCGGGCCGATCGCTTCAAGCCGGTCAGTGCGGCACGTCCCAGCGTATTCTTCGGCTATGCGCTGCAGCAGGCCCTGCGCGACGCCGGCCTGCCGGCCGCCGAGGTGGTGCGCCGCCGGGGCATCGGACACCTGCCGGCCGACGCCCGGCTGCTGGCCGAAGTACAGACCAGCCTCGACGACGTGCTGTGGCGCTGCAACACCTTCAGCCAGAACCTGTTTGCCGAGTGCCTGCTCAAGTCGATGGCGGCCTATCATCCCGACGGGCGGCGCTCGGGCCGCGCGGGTTCGTGGCAGGAAGGCACGCGGCTGGTGCGCAGCACGCTCGCAGGCCTCGGGCTGGATCTGACCGGCGCCGTGCTGCGCGACGGCAGCGGCCTGAGCCACCGCAACCGCGTCACGGCCCGCCAGGTGGCCCGCCTGCTGGTGCTGATGCGCCATCACCGCTGCGCCGAACAGTTCATCGAGAGCCTGGCCCGCCCCGGCCGACCCGGCTCGATGCGCCGCCGCTACAACACCCCCGCCTTGCGACAGACCCTGCGAGGCAAGACCGGGACCATCAGTGGCGTCAAGACGCTGGCCGGGTACATCGAGCGGCCCGACGGCCGCGTGCTGGCGTTCGCGATCCTCGGCAACGGCGGCCCTTCTACAGGGCTGATCACGCGCCTGGCCGACGAAATCGCCCGCTGACCAGCAGGTCCCGAGAGACCCCCGCAGGGCCACGATTGGCTACAGGAACAGACTCGCCACGCCCACCCACGAACGGCTGCTCGTGCGGCGTGGCCAGCGATGGGCCACCAGTCGCCAGGCCAGGGCGGCCGTGGTGCGGGCGGCGTCGCAGTTGGGGCGCGTCAGGGTAAACGGCTTGCGCCGGTGCACGGCTTCGATCACGCGCTTGTCGAACGGCACGGTCCCCAGGTTGTCGAGGTAGAGTCCCAGGAAGCGATAGGCCACGCGTTGCAGGCGACGAACGGCGTCCAGGCCGTCGGCCACGCGATGCACCATGTTGGCCACTACGCCGCTGCGCCGACAGAAGCCGCGCTGGTACAGCAGCTTGAGCGCCGCGTACGTGTCGGCCACGGCGGTCGGCTCGGGGGTGGTGACCAGCATCAGGTAGTCGGCCAGCAGCGCGAAGCTGCCCGCCGCCCCGCCGGCACCCACGCCGCAGTCCACCAGCAGCACGTCGCAACAGTCGCGCAGTCGCACCAGCGAACGCACGAAGCGCGCCGGATCCAGCTCGCAGACTTCCCGCCGGTGGCGCAAGCCGCTGATACCGCACAGCACGCGCAGCCCGCACGGCCCGTCGGCCAGCAGGTCTGCGGGGTCCCGTGCCTGGTCGAGAACGTCGGCGGCGTCGTGAGTCGGCGTCAGATCGAGCAGGATGTCGGCGTTGGCTTGCCCGAAGTCGGCGTCCACCAGGACGGTCCGCAACCCCCCGCGGGCCAGCTCGAGGCCGATGTTGAGAGCGAGATTCGTCTTGCCAACGCCCCCTTTTCCGCTGGCGACGACGATCATCTCGCCCGCTGCCGGCTTACCCGCCATCGCCTGCCACCTCCTCGTGGCGGCATGTGCCCCATGCACATGGCGCGGTACGCTGGCTTCCACCTCTCCTGGCCGGGCACGGCCGGCAGGCATCCCATATTGCCGCAACAGCCGGGTGAGACTTAACCCAGCTTGTCGGATGTGACGGCCAGGATCCCTGCCACCTTTGTCAACCCGACCTAACCTAAGATTACCTCTGCCAGACGCTGCGGGCAAGCGTCAGTTATGTGGTTCGGCACACTTTCTCCATCGGTGACGTACGACAAACCGTACTGCAGTTTATCGATCGTGCTCAGCAGCACGCCCAGCCCCACGGCCTCGTCCAGGTGCGTCAGCACCACCCGCGACACCCCCAGCGGCTCGAAGTGTCCCAGCATGCGCTGCTGCACCTGGGGAGCCATCGAAGCCGGCAGCACCAGATGAACCTCGTCGGGCCGCGCGGCACGCAGCATGGTTGCGAGGCGCGCGAAGTGGCTGCGGTCGGCGCTGTTGACGCCGTGCGTGTCGATCAGCAGCAGGTCGGCCGGCTCCATGCTCCGCAGGGTGTGCTTGACGGCGCCGATGGTCTGGGCGGTGTACAGCGGCACGCCGATGATCTCGGCGTAACGCCGCATCTGGTCGTCGGCGCCGAGGCGTTGCATGTCGAGCGAAAGGATGGCGACGCGCTTGCGCATGCGCAGTTTGAACTGCGCCGCCAGCTTGGCCAGCGTGGTGGTCTTGCCGGCTCCGGCCGGGCCCACCAGCGCCACGCGGCGCGTCTGGCCGCTGGTCAGACGAATGCCGCCGGCCCTGGGCACCAGGCGCGCGATGGTCTGGCGCAGCACCTGGCGCAGCGTGACCGGGTCGGGACTCGCGCGGCCGGCCAGCTCGGCGGCCTGCAGGGCCAGTCGGCGCGCCAGCTCCTCGGCCACCTCGTTCTGCAGCAGCGTCTCGTAGAAGGCCTGCGCGCCGGCGGGCAGATCGGGCGGGCTGCTGGTCGGCGGCGGCGCGGCGGCCGGCTTGAGCTGCGGCCCGCGCACGTTCAGGCCGCGCGGCAAAGCGGCGGTGATTTCAACCTTACCCTTGCCCAGCAACTTGCCCTCGATCTGGCGCGTGCCCAGGATGACCGCCTCGGGCCCCAGCTCACGCTTGACCAGCTCGAGCGCTTCAGGCATTGACGACGCTTGGAACGTTCGCACTTTCTCCATCTATGCTCACCACTGAGTGGGCCTGAACTTCGATCCCCTTGACGATTTCGTTGAGCGCCAGCACCGGCGTCTGCGGCAACGCCGGCTCGATCAGCCGCCGCACCCAGGCCCGCACCTGCGGCGAGCAGAGCACCACCACCGCGGCGCCGCCGGCCTGCGGCGTGGCCTGCTCGACCTGCTGGGCGATGCGCATGGCCAGTTGGCTCTGGCGGTCGGGCGGAATGGTCAGCATCGAGCCGTGCTCGCTGCGGGTGATGTTGGCCTGCAGGTAGTCCTCGGTGGCCGGGTCGAGCGTGACGCAGTGGATGACGCCCTGGGCGTCTTTGTACTGGGCGCAGATGGTGCGTGCCAGGGCGTTGCGCACGTACTCGGTGAGGATCTCGGGGTCCTTGGTGCGCGGCGCCCAGTCGCCCAGCGTCTCCAGGATGACCTCCAGGTCGCGGATGGGCACGCGTTCGCGCAGCAGATTCTGGAGCACGTGCTGCACCTCGCCGACCTTGAGCAGGTCCGGAATCACCTCCTCGACCAGCGCCGCGTTGCGCCGCTTGAGGTTGTCGAGCAGCTTGTGCGTCTCGGCCCGCGTCAGCAGCTCGGCGGCGTGGCGCTTGATGAGCTCGGTCAGGTGCGTGGCCAGTACGCCGCTCGGCTCGACCACCGTGTAGTTGAGCCGCTGGGCCCGGTCGCGCTCGGAGGCCGCGATCCACCAGGCGCTCAGCCCGAAGGCCGGCTCGGTGGTCTGCAGGCCGCCCAACGGCTCGGCGGCCAGGCCCGAATCGATCGCCAGCAGCTTGTCCGGCTCGATCGTCCCGCGGGCCACCTCCTGGCCGCGCAGCAGCACGGCATACTGGTTCGGTTCGAAGGTGGTGTTGTCGCGGATGCGCACCGGCGGCACCACCAGCCCCAGCTCGACCGCGATCTGCTTGCGCAACGAGGCGATGCGATCGAGCAGGTCGCCGCCGCGCGAACGATCGACCAGCCGCACCAGCCCCAGCCCGACCTGCAGCTCGAGCGCGTCGACGTCGAGTTGCGACTCGATCGGCTCGGCCTTGCTGCGCTGCTTGGCCTGTTGTTCGGCGACCTTGCGGGCGGCGCGACGCTGGTTGCCGCGTTTGATCAGCAGCGCCAGCAGGCCGCAGCCGGCCGCCAGCGTCAGCAGCGGCACCGACGGCAACGGCGTGACCGAGAGCACCAGCAGAAAGCCGGCCGCCGTGGCCAGGGCGACGGGCTTGGCCAATAGCTGCCCGAGCACTTCTTCGCCCATGTTGGTCTTGCCGGTCGAGCGGGTCACCAGCATGCCGGCCCCGACGCTCAGCACGAAGGCCGGTATCTGGCTGGACAGCCCGTCGCCGATGGTCAGCTTGGTGTACACGTCGAGCGATTCGCGCAGCCCCAGGCCGCCCTCGACCATGCCCACGTAGATGCCGCCCAGCACGTTGACGAAGGTGATCACGATGCCGGCGATCGCGTCGCCGCGCACGAACTTGCTGGCACCGTCCATCGCCCCGTAGAAGTCGGCCTCCGCGGCGATCTCGGCCCGCCGCCGGCGGGCCTCGGCCTCGTCGATGATGCCGGCGTTGAGATCGGCGTCGATGGCCATCTGCTTGCCGGGCATGCCGTCGAGCGTAAAGCGCGCCGCCACCTCGGCGATGCGCGTGGCGCCCTTGGTGATGACCACGAACTGGATCACCGTGATGATCACGAAGATGATCACGCCCACCGCCAGCGAGTTGCTGGCCACGAACACGCCGAAGGCCTCCACCACCTTGCCGGCCGCCTGCGTGCCGCTGGCCCCGTTGCTGAGGATCAGCCGCGTGGTGGCGGTATTGAGCACCAGCCGCAACAGCGTCATCGCCAGCAGCAGTGAGGGGAAGCTCGAAAACTCCAGCGGCGTGCGGATGTACATCACCGTCATCAGGACGATGGTCGCCAGCAGGATATTGGACACCAGCAGGAAGTCGAGGATGGAGGTCGGCAGCGGGATCAGGATCACGAAGATCAGCGCCGCCGCCGCGGCCGGGAACAGCAGCCCGCGGTTGTTGGTGATGAACCTGACTACCGGGCCGTCGGTGAGCATTGATCTCCGATTCCGTTCGTTGATGCAATGCCTGTGGGCGGATCAGGGTCTGGCGCCGGCCTCCAACCGACTCCGCTGTTGCTATCGACGCCAGGCGGCCGGCGGCTGGAGAAGATGGCCCCCGGGCGCGAAGTTCGCCGACCGCCGCGGCGGGACGGTCGTGGTGGGCAGTGCCCACCCTACGGAAAAGGGACCTAGGGACGCAGGGATGCAGGCAGAGGGATTCAGGGAGCAGGGATCAAGGAATTGAGGGAGAGGCACACAGGCACGAGGTGCGGAGGCGGCACAGCCCGCACAATGGAGACGCAGGGATTGACGTCCCTTGGCGTCCTTGGCGGTTCTTGGCGCCCTTGGCGTCCTTGGCGGTTCTTGGCGTCCTTGGCGTCCTTGGCGTTCCTTGGTGTTCTTGGCGGTTTCCTTGGCGTTCTTGGCGGTTTTCGTGGCGCCCTTGGCGGTACTCAGCCCGCGGCGCGCGTGCCGCTGATCTCCCCTCCCTTCCAGGGAGGGGCCTGGGGGAGGGTCGCAGCAACGAAGTGCAAAATGCAAAGTGCAAAGTGACAAATATCTGTGACGTGAAAGCCGCTTGGCTTTCCGCTGGCAGAACGT
>CAZRSM010000068.1:0-4825 GCA_964602755.1 uncultured Planctomycetales bacterium | reverse complement strand
CGACGGCGAGTCGCCGCACAAGCGCCCCGGGGCCGAGAAGTGGGGCGTCGAACCGGACTGCGTGGTCAAGCTCACGCCCAAGGAATTCAGCAAGGTGCTCGAAGAGCAGAGCAAGGCCTTCATCATCCACAATGGCGACGAGCAGGAGCAGATCGACGAGTCCAAACGCGAACAGGAACTGAGCAAGCTCAAAGACGACGGCGCGGAGGATGAGGAGGAAGAGACCGAAGACGAAGACGACCTGCTGAGCGAGGAGGACGTCAAGCTGCTGCGGTCCGACCCGCACAAGGCGCCGCCGGTCGATCCGCAACTGGAGACCGCGCTGCTGCATTTGCGGGTGAAGCTGCTGGCCAACCTGCCGTGGCCGCAGATCGCCGCCAGCGAGGGAACCAGCCGGCCGGCCGCGGGCGAGTAGGCCGCGCCGCCCGGTTCGCAGCATCCGGGACCACTGCGCAAAAAAGAATCGGCCGCCGACCCGGTCAGCGGGATCGGCGGCCGTTGGCTTGTCGGGCAGTACGCGGCTGTGTTTCTAGCGGCCTTCGGCGTGGGCTTTTTCGAGCACGTCGGCGAAGTCGGCGGCCAGTCGGCGGCGGTCGAAGCGCTCCTCGGCCAGTCGGCGGGCGTTGCGCCCCATCTCGGCCAGGCGGTCGCGGTTCTCGTGCATCCAGAGCACCGCGTCGGCGAACGCCCCGGCGTCGTCGGGCGGAACCACGCGCCCGCAGCCGTACTCCTCGATCATGCCCGCCAGCCAG
Source organism: uncultured Planctomycetales bacterium (assembly GCA_964602755.1). Taxonomy (GTDB): domain Bacteria; phylum Planctomycetota; class Phycisphaerae; order UBA1845; family Fen-1342; genus JALSRY01. The sequence goes on along the minus strand of CAZRSM010000068.1, from coordinate 4,073 downwards.
CCGGGGTAGTTGTTGAGCACCGGCAGTCCGCTGGCGATGTAGTCGAAGAACTTGTTGGGCGAGGTGCCATAGTAGAAGTCCGGCACGTTCTTCAGGATCATCATGCCCACGTCCATGCGCGGCAGCACCTGAGCCAGCTCGAGCTTGGGGATCGGATCGACCCAACTGACCAGCTCGTCGAGCCCCTGCTCGCGGCTGCGCTGCATCAGCCGCGGCTTCTGGCTGCCGGTGCCCAGAAAGACGAAGCGAATGCCGTCGACGCCCCGCCGCTTGAGCACGGCCACGGCGTCGAGGACGGCATCGAGGCCGTTGGCCAGACCGTGAGCGCCGGTGAAGATGAGGCGAAAGTCATCCGGCGGGCCGAAGCGCGCATCGTCGAGCGGCGCTGCGCTGGGCCTGAACAGGTCGAGGTCGCAGCCGTTGGGAACGATGGTCACGCGGTCGGCCGGGTAGCCGGTCCGCACGATGCCGTCCTTCATGCCCGGCGAAAGGGCGATGATCCGCCGGGCGGCGAAGTAGATGCGCCGTTCGAGCCGCCGGGCGTACCAGATGGCCAGCGGGTTGGTGATCACGTCGAGCGCTATGACCACGTCGGGCCAGAGGTCGCGCACCTCGAACACGAAGGGCACGCCCAGTCGCCGGGCGCCTTTCATGCCCGGGATGCCCACGGTAAGCGGGGTGGAGGTGGCGAATACCAGGTCGGCGTCCAGGCCGCTGACCACGCGCGTGGCCCGGCGGGCGAAGCGCCCGAAGGCCCGCAGCCGGGCGACGATGCCCATGCGGTTGGAATACGGCTCGTTGAGGCGCTTGACGGTAATGCCGTCGACATCCAGCGTGCTGACGTCCTCGCCGGCTACGTGGCCCATGTCGCTGACGTCGCCGGCACCGCAGATCATGGTCACGCGGTGGCCGCGCCCGATCAGGTAGCGGGCCATCTCGTACGAGCGCGTGCCGGTGAATCCCTTTTGTGTACTGAAGTGCTGGTGAATGTAGGCTATGTGCATATCAGTGTCGAAGTAAGCGGCAGAGTTACCAGTTCACGGTACCGGCCGGCGATTCCGTACACACCGCCGGCGGTGTTGCTATTGCGGCAACAGACGTTCGAAGATCCGCCTGACGCGGCGGCCGGGGGGGCGCAGGTGCAGTGTATAGTCGCAGTCGGCGGTGTGCAGGCGCCAGGTGTCGAGCCGCTGGTCGCAGCCGCCGGGAGTCAGTGACACCGGGGCATCCAGGCCGATGGTGGATATCAGGCGCACGTCGCCGGCGACGTCGTAGTCGATTTCGAGAGTCGGGACAGCGTGATAGCTGCCATAGTAGGGCGCGGCCAGACCCTGGACCTGGCCGGCGCCGTCGCGACCGCGCAGCAGCTCGAAGCGCCGGGGTTCCGCGCCGCGCGCCGCGAACGTCAGATGCACGACGCCGGCCGGCGTGTGCAGGCTCGCAGCGGGCCCGTGGGGGTCGATCCGGCAGGGGTGGTCGGCCAGGTGCAGCAGCAGCGTGGCGGTGTGGGGGGCGTCGGCGAGGACGTCGTCGACGATCAGCCAGGCGTGCTCCGAGATACTCAGCACGGCGCGGCGCAGCAGCACGTTCCAGGGCGGGCGGTCGTAGTCGTCCTGCTGACCCTCGAACAGCAGCACCGCACCGTCGGCCTGGTATGCCAGACGGCGGGCGCACGACCACGGCAACCACAGAAAACGCGATACCAGTTCGGCCGGGTCGCCCTCGTCGATGCGGCAGACGTTGTGGGCGGCGGTCGACTTGAAATAGCGCTCCAGGTCGGGCCGGCCGGGAATATAGTATTGATACGTACCGCAGTCCTGCAGTATGTTGATGCCGCGCCACCAGAAGTCTACATGATGAGTATCGCACTGCGACTGGCGGTCGCGGTACGTGTGGCAGCGGATCATGGCCCAACTGTCGCGGCGCCGGAGCGTGTAGTATCCGCCGGCGTCGAAGGCCCGCGACTCCGGACGGCGGGGCGGTTCGGCGGGCGAGTCGAGCGCTTCGGGGCCGAACAGCCAGAGCAGGTCTTCGTCCCACGGGCCGGCGGACAGCCGCCGGCGGCGGTGGCAGAGGTAGTGGGTGGCCTGGATGATCGGCCGGTAGTCGGCGAAATCGCACTCGCTCAGCGGCAGCACGCAGGCGCCGTCGTTGTTGCCGTAGTTGGGCAGCCGGCCGGTGGCGGGGTCGGACAGTTGGTACAGGAAGTCGCCGGCGCGGGCCAGGCGCTCATACAGCGGACGTTCGAAGGGCTGGCCGGCCAGTTCCGCCAGCCGCAGGCCCAGCAGGGCGCCGTGCAGCATCACGCGGTGGTAGTTGACCGAATGCTGCACGTAGCTGCCGTCGGCGTAGATCTGCCGGGCCAGCTCGCGCTCCAGCACGCGGCGGCCCAGGCGCAGCCACGCCGACGACGCCCGCAACTCCGGCAGCAGCGTGCCCACCAGCATCAGGCCGACCGCTTCTGATATCGCGTGGTTGTTTTTCTGGCTGATGGCGTAGCGGATGTGGTGGGCGATGCGGTAGCCCGTGGCCCAGGCGATGCGGGCGAATTGCAGCCAGCGCTGCGGCGTGGCCGCCGGCGAGTCGGCGAAGGTCCACTGCGCCAGACTCAGCGCGATCAGGCGAACCGCCGCCTCCTGGCCGCATTTCCACTGGAAGCCGCGAAACGGCGGACAGGCGACGTACCACGAATCGAGCCAGCGGTAGAACAGCGCCGCCAGATCGCCCGCGTGCCCGCGCGCAAAAGCCCGGGCCAGGTCGATGGCCCAGGCCGCCCGGGCCGGCTCCCAGAGCGTGCGCGCATCGCCCTGCGAAGCAGCGCAGTCGGGGATGTCGCACCACAGCGGATCGCGCGGAGCGCGCGTGCCGGCGAAGGGGTTGACGTACCAGTCGATCGGCGTGGGCGACGGCTTGTGGAAAAAGTACACGCAGCGGTCGGCGGCCAGCAGCTCGATGCGCTCGGCCAGGTCGGGCCGGCGCTCGCCGGGCGCGTCGAGCACGTGCTGCGGCAGTTCGGGCGGCCTGCCCAGCTCGAAGAGAAACGGCACCCGCTGGGCCCGCTTGAACTCGGCGTACGCGCCCGGCTCGGTGGGCGTGCCGGGGCGGGTGATTTCCTCGAGCCTGATCGACTCCCACGGCCGCGGGCGGTACGTACGGCGATCGACGCCGAGGCGTTTGCGGGCCGCGAGCCAGGCCCGTTGGGCCACGAAGCCGGGCCCCAGGTGGCGGATGATGCCGACGGCCTTGTTCAGCGGGGTCATGGGTTACGCGGGTTTGCCCCGGCCGGCTGCACCGCGAGCTGCGGGCCGTATTCGCAGGCCAGGTCGATGGTGCGATTCTCGGCGGCCGAGGTCATGGCGGCGAAGCTGGCCAGGGTGACGTTGACGAGCTGTTCGAGCGGGATCAGCGGATCGCCGCCGGCGGCCACCCGTTCGACGAACGCCGCGAAGACCCGCCCGTGGCCCTTGTCCATGCGGGCGGTCTTGAACCTGGTGAAGCTCTTGAAGCCGTAGCCGGTGGTCTTGCGGAAGTTGTCGAGCCGCAGCACCCGGCCTTCGCTGAAGACTTCGAGCTGCTCCTTGGGATAGGCCTTGCTGCCGTTGGCGAAGTAGTTGACCGAACCGACCGAGCCGTCGGCGAAGCAAAGCGCGATCGACATCTTGTCGGTGCGGACCGCGACGCCGGGGCCCATCATGGCGGCGGCCACGGTCTCGACCGGGCTGTCGGCCAGGTGCACCATCAGGTCGATGAAGTGGCAGGCTTCGCCGATGATCCGTCCGCCGCCGCGGACCGGATCCTGCGTCCAGTGGTCGGGCGGGATGATGCCGGCGTTGATGGTCATGGTCATGGCCAGCGGCTCGCTGCGCCCGGCCAGCAGCGCCTTGATCTTCTCGATATGCGGGCTGAAGCGGCGATTGAAGCCGACCATGATGTGGCGGTCGGGGTGGTCGGCGGCCGCCGCGAGTATCTGCCGCACCTCGTCCACGTTCATCGCCAGCGGCTTTTCGACGTAGACGTGCTTGCCGGCGGCGAGGGCGTCGCAGACGAAGCGGGCGTGCAGGTTGTGGCCGACG
>CAZRSM010000067.1:0-6445 GCA_964602755.1 uncultured Planctomycetales bacterium | reverse complement strand
GCGCGTGCTGGAGAAATGCGAAGACCTGGCGTGGAAATACGCCCGCCCGCGAGTAAAGCAGATCAACGCCGCAGACCGGGACGTCCGGCGACTGAACAACGCCACCGACAAGGCTGACCGCCGCCGGCTCGAGGCCGCGCGGCACAAGCTCGATCAGATGCTGGCCCCGCTGCATCGGACCTTCGAGAAGCGGCTCAAGCCCGGGCTGGAAAGGCTGCTGCCCCCCGGGCAACGGCGCTCCGGTGGCAAACGGTAAGGCAGAACGGCCCCACGTCGTTGCCCGGGCAAAACAAACACGGGCAAGCTGGTGCTTGCCCGTGCGTTGCGTCGCTGGTCGACCGCTGCGAGAGCCTATTCCTTGACCTCGAACTCGGCGTCGATCACGTCGTCGTCTTTCGACTGCCCGCCGGCCGTCTGGCCGCCACTGCCGGTCGCGGCGCCGACGCTCTCGCCGGCGGCCTGCTGCTGACCCGGCGTCGTGCCGGTGGCCTTGTAGACCGCCTCGGCCAGCTTGTGGCTGGCGGTGGTCACCGCCTCGATGGCCTTCTCGATCACCGCCGCGTCGTCGCTCTTCTGGGCCTCTTTCAGGTTGTTGACCGCCTGTTCGATCTCGGCCCGCGTCTGGGCGTCGACCTTGTCGCCGTGCTCCTTGAGCGTCTTCTCGGTGGTGTACACCACCTGGTCGGCCTGGTTGCGCAGGTCGATCAGCTTGCGCTTGCGCTCGTCCTCGGCGGCGTGCTCCTGGGCCTCCCGCACCATGCGCTGCACTTCCTCTTCGCTCAGCCCCGAAGAGGACTTGATCTCGATCGACTGCTCCTTGCCGGTGCCCAGGTCCTTGGCCGAGACGTTCAGGATGCCGTTGGCGTCGATGTCGAAGGTGACCTCGATCTGCGGAACGCCGCGCGGCGCCGGCGGAATACCCGTGAGCTGGAAGCGGCCCAGCGTGCGGTTGTCGGCCGCCATCTTCCGCTCGCCCTGCAGCACGTGGATATCCACCGCCGGCTGGTTGTCGGCCGCGGTCGAGAAGATCTCCTTCTTGCTGGTCGGGATGGTCGTGTTGCGCGGGATCAGCACCGTCATCACGCCCCCCAGCGTCTCGACGCCCAGCGACAGCGGCGTCACGTCGAGCAGCACGATGTCCGACTTCTCGCCGCTCAGCACGGCCCCCTGGATCGCCGCGCCCATCGCGACGACTTCGTCCGGGTTGATGCTGTGGTTGGGCTCCTTGCCGAAGATCTCCTTGACGAGCTGCTGCACGCGCGGGATGCGCGTCGAGCCACCCACCAGCACCACGTCGCCGATGTCCGCCGGCGAGAGCTTGGCGTCCTGCAGGGCCTGCATCACCGGCGGCCGCAGCTTCTCGATGATCGGCTCGATGAGCTGCTCGAACCTGGCCCGCGTGATGGTCATCTGCAGGTGCTTCGGCCCGCTGGCATCGGCGGTGATGTACGGCAGGTTGATGGTCGTCTCCATCGTCGACGACAGCTCGCACTTGGCCCGCTCAGCCGCTTCTTTGAGCCGCTGGAGCGCCATCGGGTCCTGCCGCAGGTCGACGCCTTCCTTCTTGCGGAACTCCTCGGCGATGTGGTTGATCAGGATCTCGTCGATGTCGTCACCGCCCAGGTGCGTGTCGCCGTTGGTGCTGAGCACCTCGAAGACGTTGTCACCCACGTCCAGGATCGAGATGTCGAACGTGCCGCCGCCGAAGTCGAACACCGCGATCTTCTCGCTGGCCTTCTTCTCCAGGCCGTAGGCCAGGGCGGCGGCGGTGGGCTCGTTGATGATGCGCTCGACCTTGAGGCCCGCGATCTGGCCGGCCTCCTTGGTGGCCTGGCGCTGCGAGTCGTTGAAGTACGCCGGCACGGTGATGACCGCCCGCTCGACCTTCTCGCCCAGGTACCGCTCAGCGGTCTTCTTGAGATCCTGGAGTATCATGGCCGAGATCTCGGGCGGGGCGAATTCCTTGTCGTCGATCCTGACGCGCACCAGTTCTTCCGGGCTGCCGACGATCTCGTAGGGCACCATCTTCTCTTCCTGCGAGACCTCGTTGTGCCGACGTCCCATAAACCGCTTGATCGAGAAGATGGTCCGCTTCGGGTTGGTCACCTGCTGGTTCTTGGCCCGCTGACCAACCAGGCGTTCGCCCTTCTCCGTAAACGCGACCACCGACGGCGTCAGACGCGCCCCCTGCTCATTGACCAGCACCTTGGGCTGGCCGGCTTCCATAACGGCGACGACGGAGTTGGTGGTTCCCAGGTCGATGCCGATGATTTTTGACATTTGCTGGCTCCTTCGATGCATGATTGCGTAGCGGCGCCACCGCGGAGGCAGGCCGCTCATCGTGTCTCTTAGCAAGTGGGATACCAGCCGGCGAGAACGAGCGGAACTCGCTTGTTCACAACCAGTTGCGCACCGACACCCCTCAGCGCCCCCAACGGCCCGCTGCCAATCTGACACCCCGTCGCGGGCCGTAATCGACCCCAGGCGCCCCCGGCCCCCGGGGCCGCACCACGTCAGGAACCAGCAGCCGCGCCCCCGCCCGGGGTTCACTCATGATCCCTCGCGGATCTGGCCCGACCGCGGAGCCGACCCGGCGTCCATCGCCCCCTTCAACGGCTTCAACCACGCCGAGTTCCTGGTCTTCCGCGTGCCCAACATCCCCGAGAGCCGGCTGCCGCGCCGGGCCTGCCGATGGTCGGCCTGCTGGCCGCCCGGCGGCGGTGACCCGCCATCGCTTGCCAACCGTCCCCACACGGCGGCGCCGACCAACCATGGTCGGCGCCGCGTCTATTGCGGGCCCGACCGAACAGAGCTGCGTCGCAGAGCGGCAACCGGGTGGTCAATTCGTGGCGCCAGGTCCGCTCCCTTGACGTCGGGGATCGAAGTTGTGGCGCGGCAGGCGGGCGCAGACCCGCCGATAGAGCCAGAACGGCAGCCGACGGCCGATGCGCGCCAGCAGCCAGGTCCTGAGCGGGAAGTAGTACTCCCGTCGGCGGCGTTCGATCGCCCGGCAGATGCGCGCCGCGGCGTCGGGGGCCGAGATGATCCCCGGCACCTTCTCGGGGGGATAGCCGGCCAGCAGCGGCGTATCGATAAAGCCGGGACAGATGGTGGTCACGTCTATGCCATAGCGGTACAGATCGACGCGCAGGCTCTGCATCAGCGTTACCACGGCGGCCTTGCTGGCCGAGTAGGCCCCCGAGCGTGGCAGGCCCAGCAGGGCGGCAATGCTGGCGACGGCCGCGATGTGGCCTTTGCGCCGCGCCACCATCTCGGGCACGACCGGTTCGAGTGAATTGATCAGCCCCACCACGTTGGTCGCGAACACCTCCCGGGCCTGATCAGCCGAGAATTCGTCGACGACCGTGTAGCGGTGGATGCCCGCGTTGGCGATCAGAACGTCGCACGGGCCCAGCGCCGCGCGCAACTCGCGCAGGGCCGTGGTCGTCTGCTCGGGCGAGCGGATGTCGGCCGCCGCCCAGGCCACCTGCCCACCACGCCCTTCGATCACCACGGCCAGCTCGCGCAGCTTGTCTGACCGCCGGGCCGTCAACCCCAGCCGGGCGCCGCTGCCGGCCAGATGCTCGGCTATGGCCCAGCCGATGCCGCTGGAAGCCCCGGTGATGATCACGTGCTTGTCGCGCCAGAATGCCTTGTTCACGGCTGCTCCTCGTCAGCTCGCCTCCCCCGGTGAGTCTGTTCTCCCCATCGGTCGGCGGCGCGAAACCGCTGCCGCTGCGGCTACAACAGCTCGGCCACGGGCCGAACGTGGCGGGCGAACTCGGCCGTGGGCATGTTGACCGTTCCCCATTTCGGACTGCGCACCCGGGCGCAGCGCTGGTACTGGTCGCGTGGCACGGCGGCGAAGACGTAGCGCCGCTGGCGGAAGACGTGCACGATCTCCGGCGGCGGGTCGGCCCCGGGGAACAACTCGTACGCAAAGACCAGCAGCCCGCAGAACCCCTCGCCGAAGACCTGCTCCCACTGGGCCAGCCCGTCCAGATCCTCCTGCGTGACCCAGTTCTCCCACGCCGGCCGGGCAGGGTTGCGGCGCGGCGCCCACCGGCGGCCTTTGACGTCGACCAGCCAGTTGGTGCCCGCGGCGCCGTAGACGATGAAATCGAAGCTCCTCAAGCGCGCCTCGCGGAAGGCCGCCCGGCGGACCTCGTCGACCACCACGAAGGGCACGCCGCGTGTGCGAAGATAGTTCTCGAAAGCGGCCTCGTAGTGGACGTGGGCTTTCACGCTGATGCGCAAGAAGAAAGCGGAGAGGGGGGGATTCGAACCCCCGGTGGGGCTTTATCGCCCCACGACGGTTTAGCAAACCGTTGCCTTAAGCCGCTCGGCCACCTCTCCGTGGGGGTAACATCCTGCAATGTCGGCGCAACCCAAGCCGTTGCTTGAGTCACGCCTGCGATTCTAACCAGCTCACAACAGCCGGTCAATTCTCTACCGCTCGGCGGCCCCGGCCAACGCCACGATCCGCTGGGCACGCTTGACCACCGGCGGATCGATCATCTTGCTGCCCAGCGAAACCGCCGCCAGGCCCTTGGCCTGGGCCTCCTCGAAGGCGGCCACTATTCTGCGCGCCTTGGCCAGCTCCTCCTCGGTGGGCGCGAAGGCCTCGTGGATCACACGTATCTGCCGCGGATGGATGCAGCCCTTGCCATCAAAGCCCAGGCTCTTGGCTTCCAGAACGCTGGCCCGCAGCCCCTCCATGTCCGCCACGTCGGAGAACACCGTGTCGATCGGCTGCACGCCGGCGGCCCGGGCGGCGTTGACCACCTGAGAGCGCGCCCAGAAACTCTCGCGGCCTTCGTTCGTCCGCTGGGCACCGATGTCCGCCGTGTAGTCCTCCAGACCGATCGTCAGGGCGCAGATGTTCCCGGAGGCGGTGGCGATCTCGTAGGCCCGGATGGCCCCCAGCGCGCTCTCGATGATCGGCATGAGGTACACCGGCCGCTCGATGTTGTAGCGCTCGAGCAAGCCGGCGATCCGCTGATCCACCGCCCGCACCTGCTCAGGATCCTCGACCTTCGGGATCAGCACGACGTGCACATTGTGCGGCACGATATAGTCGAGATCCTCGAGGCCGCGCTGGCCCTGGTTGATCCGCACCATGCGCTCTGCGCCACAGAAGTCTATGCTGCGCAAGGCGTTACGAACAAGCAGGCGGGCCTCGTCCTTGACGGCCGGCGCCACGCTGTCCTCCAGGTCGAGGATCACGCCGTCGGGCCTGTGCAGCCCGGCGTTGAGCATGAACTTCGGCTCGTTGCCGGGCAGGTACAGCCGCGAGCGCCGAAACCGGTCACGCTCGGTCGGGTACTGGCAGGCGGGCTGAAACTCTGGCAAAAAAGCCGGACAGTCGGCCTCCGCCTCGCAGCCCCGCAAACGCCTGACTGCCGCCTCGAGCCGGGCCATGATGACGAACGGCAAAGCGCCGGCGTCCTCGATTTCGACCCGGGCGGCGGTGATTCCCAGCGCGGCCAGCACCTCGCGCGCCAGGGAGCGGATGGCGTCGCCGTACATCGGCTCGACCTTGCTGCGAACGGTCAGGTCGATGCCGCCGCCGCTGGTCGGCTCGACACTGACCCAGCAGTCGGAGCGCACATCGGGACCACGTCGCCCGGCGGTGGCTGACTTGGTTGCGTTGCTGCTCATGGTATTGGCCTTTGCGCGAGTCCGGTGGTTATTGGCGGCCGCCGACGGTGGTCGGCGGGGTTCGCAGTGGAAGGTGTAGCCAAAGCCGGCGGCGGGATCAAGGGGCCGGCGGAGGTGGGCGCAAAAAGGAGGCCCGCCGAAGCTGCCTGGAGCCACGGCGGGCCGAAAAAGCCGGCGATGACCTACTCTCGCCCGATCAGGACTACCATCGGCCGTGTGGGCTTAACTACTGAGTTCGGGATGGGATCAGGTGTGGCCCCACACGTATGGTCACCGGCAACTCGTGTGCGGTCGGGTTGCTGTCCGACCGGTTGCACTCGCGCGTATTGATCGTGGATGCAGGCGGTGTGGCGGCGATGCCACAGCGATTCGTAAATGTGGTCAAGCGTTCGACCGTTAGTACCGGTAAGCTGAGGACATCTCTGCCCTTACACACCCGGCCTATCAACCTCGTAGTCTACGAGGGGTCTTCAGCTCACCCCGAAGGGGAGCATCGAGTCCTTATCTTGGGGACGGCTTCCCGCTTAGATGCCTTCAGCGGTTATCCATTCCGTGCTTAGCTACCCTGCGGTGCCGCTAGCGCGACAACAGGTACACCAGAGGCACGTACCTTCCAATCCTCTCGTACTAGGAAGATGGCCCCTCAAGACTCGTACGCCCACAGCAGATAGGGACCGACCTGGCTCACGCCGGTCTGAACCCAGCTCGCGTACCACTTTAATCGGCGAACAGCCGAACCCTTGGGACCGCCTTCAGCCCCAGGATGTGATGGGCCGACATCGAG
>CAZRSM010000066.1:0-1897 GCA_964602755.1 uncultured Planctomycetales bacterium | reverse complement strand
GCCGGGAAATACCGCGTCAACAACCCCCACTCATCCGAGTCTATCCAGCCATCCCGGGCATCCATGCCCGCCAGCATACCCCAAACGCCGGCCGAAGCAAGCATATAAGTTAACGCTTATGGGGCACCGCCCACCCTGCGAACTCGCGGACAGCCGCGCCGCCTGGCGGATACACCCTCCTCAATCCCTTGATCCCTGAATCCCTGAGTCCCTTTTCCTTCGTCCCTTCGTCCCCAAGTGCCTTTGTGCCTTCCCCCTAATCAATCCGGTCCGGCGGGATGCCGACCTCTTTGAGCCACGCCAGCATCTCGCGCACGCTGCCGGTAGCCAGCGCGATGCACGTGTCCGCCGCTCCGTAGTAGACGCGAATCGTGTCGCCATCGTCGTCGAGCGTGTAGCCGCAGGGGAAGACCACGTCGCCGACGTCGCCGGTGCGTTCGTAGTCGGTCTCGGGGCCGAACATCCAGCGGTTGCTGCGCAGCAGGCAGCGCGAGGGGTCATCGCGGTCGAGCAGTGCCAGGCCGACGCGGTACAGCGCTCCGGCCACCGTCGTCTTGACCCCGTGGTACATCATCAGCCAGCCCTCGTCGCAGGGAATCAGCGGCGGCGAGAGACCGATCTTGTTCGAATCCCACCACGGCCCCCGCCGGGCGTGCAGCACCACCGCGTGGTCACCCCAGTGGATCAGATCAGGCGAGAACGAAACCCAGATGTGCGCCCCGGCGATCGGCGAAACCGGCCGGTGGATCAGCGCCCAGCGCCCGTCCACGCGCTCGGGCAGCAGCGTGGCGTCCTTGTCCTCCGGCGGCATGACGTTGCCCACCCGCTCGTAGTGGCGGAAATCGTCGGTCAGCGCCAGCGACACGCCGGGACCGGCCGGGCCGTAACAGGTGTACGTGACGGCGTACTTCTTGAGCTCCGGCACCCACACGATGCGCGGGTCCTCGATGCCCCAGCGCTCCTCGGGGTATTTCTCGGGCTCCGGCTCGAAGGTGGGGTTGGAGTCGATCCGCCAGTCGTTGATGCCATCGGCCGAACGGGCCACCGTCAGGTGCGAACGGCCTGAGCAGTCTTCCACCCGCACCAGCAGCAGCGTCTCGCCACTGGGCAAACGCGTGGCCGCCGCGTTGAAAACCGTGTTGACCGCGTAGGGCCAGTCGGCGGCGGTCAGCAGGGGATTGTTCTCGTGCCTGAGCAACAGCCGCTTGCGCCTGCGTACGACGTGCAACATGGACTACCTCTGATCCGCTGTGGAACCGGATGTACCGACCGCATGCAGATGCGCCCGGCTCCTTCTCTTCGAGGGAAGCCCCTGCTCCCCTCCCTTCCAGCGAAGCGCCCGGGCATCCGCCGACAAAGGCGGCGACATTATACGCCGCCGCCTCGCAAGCGTCGGCAATCGCCGCGCCCGCAGCGCCGCCGACGTGCCCGACGCGTCACCGGCACACTCTCATCACGAACTGGCCAACTCGGAAGCCCGACTGCCGGCAGGCCGCGTAGCGGTCGGGCGCAGCGCCGCACTGGCGGCCCTGGCTTCGGCGACCACGCCCTCCGGCTCCGGCTCGGGCCAGCCCAGCAGCCCCTCGGCCTGCAAGGCATACATCTGGATCAGTGAATAGAGCCACGCCAGCGTCGACTCGGCCCCGCGGTTCTGGTTCAGTCCAGTGGCTTCCAGGCCGTCGCAGCAGGCCCCGCTGGTGTCGTCGTAGACCGGGATACCCAGGTCGTTGTCACCCAGGAACCAGCGGAAGCACAGTTGCGCGTCGGCCAGCCAGCGCCGCTGCCCGGTGATGCGGTAGGCCTCGACGCAGGCCGGGATCATGCTGGCGGCCTCGATGGGTTGCTGGTCGAAGCGTGCCCGCCGACCGCCGCGCTCGTACCAGCCGTTGTTGCCGAT
>CAZRSM010000065.1:0-2464 GCA_964602755.1 uncultured Planctomycetales bacterium | reverse complement strand
TGCCGCTGCTGGCGTCGCTGTAGGTGATCGCCACGTTGGGATCACACGTGTCCGTCGCCGTCGCGAATCCGGTCGAGTTGGGATCGGTCGAATCGCCGCACTCGATGGTCACGTCGGCCGGGCAGGTGATGCTCGGCGCGGTGGTATCCTGGATCGTGATGGTCTGCGTGCAGGTCGAGACGTTGCCGCAGGCGTCGGTGGCCGTCCAGGTGCGCGTGATGACCTCGGGACAACTGCCGTTGCTGGCATCGCTGTAGGTGATGGCCACGTTGGGATCGCAGTTGTCGACGGCGCTGGCCAGGCCGGTCGCGTTGGGATCGGTCGAGTCGCCGCACTCGATGGTTACGTCGGCCGGGCAGGTGATGGTGGCCGCGGTAGAGTCGAGCGTGACGGCGGCCAGGTTGGCCAGTGACAGGTTGCCGGCCGGCTGGTCGTAGTAGCTTCCGCCCTCAGCGGTCAGCCGCGTGGGCGGATCGTTGCTGCGGAAGGTCACCAGGTCGGCGGTGGCGCAGGCTTCCTGCAGCACGTCGAAAGTGATGACCGCCAGTGTACCGCTGGTCACGCCGGGAGTCGGGTTGTTGGAGGCGGTCCCGACGGCGTAATCGATGGTGCCGGCGTTGGGATCGACGGCCTCGTAGACCTCTTCGACGATCAGGCCGCCGCCGACGTCGGCACTGACGAAGCTCAGGACGGTGTTGTCGTAGGACAGGAAGAACTGGCCGCCGAGGATGTCGGGGCAGTTGGGCTCGAGGCTGCCGAGATCGATGGTGACCACGAGCTGCTCGCCGGAGCTGATGCAACTGTCGGCGGCGTTGAGCGCCAGCGTGGGGAAGGCGGGGCAGTCGTCGCAGGCGTCCCCGATGCCGTCACCGTCGGCATCCGCCTGGTCGGGGTTGGGCGTGCTGGGACAGTTGTCCTGGTCGTCGGCCACGCCGTCGCCGTCACTGTCGACCAGCACGCACGAGATGCTGGCCTCCCAGCCGGGATAGGTGACACTGCCGTCGGAGTGGAACTGGAACGTCAGGCTGCCGTCGGCGGCCGTGGAGGTGACGGTCCCGGGACTGTTGCTGCCCTTGAACTGGCCGATCAGCGGCGCGCTGGTGCTGTTGCCGTCATAGATGCGCAGGTAGTCGCAGCAAGCCTCGGTACTGAACGAATTGAATGTCACCTGCACCACCGAGCCGGGCGTGTCGGGATAGATGGTGGTGGTCCAGTCTTCGTAGTTGGAGTAACTCTGACTGGCTCCGCCGCTGTCGTAGAACGTCCCCGAGCACGCGATGGTCGAGCTGTCGCAGACGTCGCCCATCCCGTCACCGTCGAGGTCTTCCTGTCCCGGGTTGTATGCGTTGGGACAGTTGTCGCAGGCGTCCCCGAGGCCGTCGCCGTCCGCGTCTTGCTGGCCGGGATTGTACACGCTCGGGCAGTTGTCCTGGCTGTTGCCCACGCCGTCGCCGTCCGAGTCGGCCTCGTAGACCGAGATGAAAAATTCCGAGGTGGTATTCTGCTGGTCATAGCGTTTGACGGTGAACCACACGGCCCCGGAACCGGTCCAGGTTATCCGCGATGCGCTCCCACAGCTGTCGTTGTCCGAGTCGATATCCGCACTGCACTGGGTATTGCCGAGATAGACATACGTATCGAACTCGGTCGTACCGCACGTTTCGAACACCCACGTGGCGTGGTACGGCAGCGTGACGTGGAAGCCGTAGCCGGCCCCCCCCCGCAGGTTGGTACACTCGTTAGGCGCCAGTGTGTACGACCCGCTGAAGGGCGCCGTCTCGGCGTCCGCCGGGGCCGCCAGCAGCGCGACGGCCAGCAGGCCGGCGACTGCCAGTGCGCTTGTCCGCGTTGCCCTGCATCTGTACATGAGTTTCTCTCCTGATTGCAATGACCTTTCTCCAGACCCATTCGCCGCCCGCATCGGACGGCGTCCGGTTTTGCCTTGCTGCCGCGGGCAGAGAGCCTGTCCGCGACGTTTCGCCGAGCACTGGCCGGCCGCTCGGCCGTGCAGTGCACTCGCCAACCCGGCCAGGAAACCCGCTCGGGCAGTCTCCTGCCTTGCCTTGCAGCGGCGCAGCCCGGCAGGGCCTCGCGCGCCGCACGGTGGTCGGCGCCCCACCAGCCAGTCTTGATCCTGCCGGTCACCTCCTTTCCCGCCACCGATCGCGTCAGGGGGAGCCTGCCGGGGGCGCGGCCGGGCCACGAGGTGCATATGAGCGAGGGCGTGACCGGCGCTTGCTGCGGGTCCGGGTTGCCCAGAGGTCTGATGGTGGGCGTGGCACGCTCTGGCCCCGGCCTGCTCCGACGCGATGGCCGTCCAATTTGTTCAAAAAACGCGAAACGTGATCGCCGTCTATCCACACCCCGGCGGCAGGTCGTCGCTGTTGCAGCGGGGACCGACCGGGTACCCGCGATCTGGTACAGGAGGTTGGCCCCCGCCCGCCGCCAGAACGGATCGGCGGCG
>CAZRSM010000064.1:0-2535 GCA_964602755.1 uncultured Planctomycetales bacterium | reverse complement strand
GTCGGTGGCAACCGTCAGCCGCCAGTCGGCCTGCGCGTCGCGGAGTTTGTCGAGCTGCACGCGCACCTCTGGCGGACTTGCGGACCGCACAAGCGGCTGCTGCGCGAATTTGAACAGCTCATAGACCACCTGCCGGCCGGTCTCGGACGCGCTGCGCACCAGCGGCGAGACGTGATCCCACGGCCCCCACTCGGTCATGATGATGTTGTGACGTCCGCGCAGCTCCGGCCGCGCCCCCACCGGCCTGCTCTGGCCGAACACCGGATAGTCGGGCACTTCCAGCGGATCGGCGTGCAGATCGGGCCTGCGCTCGATGCGGGCCTGCTGGTCGGCCTTGACTTCCTCGCGGCAAGCGACGATCTCGTTGGCCCCGATGGTCACCTGGCTGTCACCGCGGAAGTGAAAGACCAGCTCCTCGTTGGCAAAACGGTTGTCGGCGATGAGGTTGTCGGTCGACTCCACACCGTTGGCCTTGGCCCAGGGCTTGTCGGCGAAACCCTCGTCGGGGTCCCACCACAGGTGCACGCCGCACTTCTCGCCCTCGAAGCTGTTGTGGACGATGCGGTTGTGCTTGCCGTGTTCGATGTTGACGCCGCCGCGTTCCAGCCCGTAGCCCATCTGCCCGTTGCCGGAGAACTGGTTGCCGGCGATGAGCGTCTCCTGCGAGTAGCCCCCCCATACGCCGCAGATGGCGTTCTCGACCAGCCGGTTGGCGATGAAGCGGTTGCCGAACGAGAAGGTCATCTCGATGCCGTGGGCGGGGGCGTAGGAGAAGTCGTTGCGGATCAGCAGGTTGTCATTGTTGCCGCGCCGGCGATACCACTCGGGCGGATGCTGCCCGCCCTCGCCCAAGGCCTCGCGGCCGGCGAAGCCGAAGAACCCGTCGCCACCGTGCGTCACCGAGTTTTCGGCGATCACGTTCTCGTTGCACTGCTCGAACATCAGGATGCCGGCCGAATCCTGGCCGCGGTTGTATACGCCGTGGCTGTAGCCCCGCACGCAGAAGTCGATGGCGTTGCGCGAGATGACGTTGCGGCTGGACCGCCACAGGGCCACGCCCCAGCCCGAGTTGAAGGAGAAATCGTTGTCGTAGACGCGCGCGTCGCTGACGCGGTCGAGGATCAGCCCGTTCTGTCCGTGCCAGACCTTGCAGTCGCGCACGGTGACGTTGCGGCAGCGTTCGACGTAGATGGCCGCCCCGTAGTTGTCGAGCCACTCGTGGTTGTCGTTGTTGTGCGGAAAGAGCCAGTCGGCGCCGTCTTCGGCCGCCGGTGTGGACTTGAGCCGCGCCCGCCGGTTATCGGAAGCATCGATGCTCTCCAGCGTCAGCCCGTCGGCCGCCGTGGCCCACACGGCACACCAGAATCCGTTGAGCCGCATGTTGCGCAGCGTGACGTTGCGCCGTCCGTCGATGCGAATGCCGTAGCCGCGGTATTCGTCGGGCGGACAGTCGCGCGGGCTGCCGCGCAGCACGCTGCCGTCGACGAACTCGACCACCACGTCGGAAGCCTTGACGTGGATCACGCCGTTGCCGTCGGTGTCGGCGATGGTCTTGCCGGCCGGGATGACCACGCGACACGATCTGGTGATCTCGAGATTGTCGGCGGTCAGCTCGACGGTCGGCAGCTGGTCATCAGCGGCGGTCATTACCAGGATCGTCAGCGCCAGGGTGCAAGCAATCATCTCCAGAGGCTCCCTCGAGAATGGCCGGATCGAACGCTGCGCCGCGAGTCTAGCCAGCCGACCGGCGGGCGACCAGCTTTCATTATTTGGTGGGAATAGTCGTGTTATCTGCCCTCCGTCCCGTACGCTGAGGAGCGCGCATGGTATCATGAGGCGCGGCGGCCGGCGGCGTGCGACCTGCTGCTTGCCAGCGGTTGACACCGCCAGCCCGGGCAGCTAAAGGGTTGTGGGCCAACTCCGGGCGCGCGATTGTCGGACAAGTAGTCCTCCGCAAGTATTTCAACCGGGAAACGCGAGATGAGCCGGACCATGCAGGAATCGGATACGGGGATCACCACTATCGAGTTCGAGGGCCAGACGTTCCGATTCTGGCTGCCCGACGCCGAGGACTACATCTCGCGCACCATGGCGCGCGAGGGCGTGTTCTACGAAAGAGACATGCTCTCGTTCATACACCAGCACGCCCACCCCGGCACCTGGGCCGTGGACGTGGGCGCCAACATCGGCAATCACACGGTCTTCCTGGCCGGCGTGTGCGGCCTGCGCGTGCGGGCGCTCGAACCGCTGCCGCGCTGTTTCGAGATCCTCGAACGCAACATCGAGCTGAACGAACTGGACGAGCAGGTGGTCGCCGAGCGGCGGGCCGCCGGGCGGACGCGCGGCACCGGCCGCCTGATTCCCGGCCCGGCCGACAACCTGGGGCAGACGCGCGTGGTGCCCGGCGAAGGCGACCAGATCGAGATCGTCCCGCTGGACAGCCTCGAGTTCGACGCCCCGGTCAGCCTGCTGAAGGTGGACGTGGAGGGGATGGAGTGCGAGGTGCTGCTCGGGGCCCGCGAGCTGATCGAGCGC
>CAZRSM010000063.1:0-3299 GCA_964602755.1 uncultured Planctomycetales bacterium | reverse complement strand
GACAGCGCGTTCGGCCTGCAGGCCGGTGTCTTCACCAGCAACCTGCATCACGCCATGTACGCCTACCGCGAGCTGGACGTCGGCGGGGTGGTGATCAACGACATGGCCAGCTTCCGGGTCGACAGCATGCCCTACGGCGGCGTCAAGGACAGCGGCATGGGCCGCGAAGGCTTGCGCTACGCCATCGAGGAAATGACCGAGCCGAAGCTGCTGGTGCTCAACAACGTGGGGCGGCTGTGAGCCCTGCGCCCGCCCGCCGGGCGGACAAGCAGGCCGGCGCCGGTCGGGGCGCGGTTTACGGCGCGGTCGCCGGCCGGCGCGGTGCCAGCACGCACAGCAGTACGCCCAGCGCGGCCAGGCCGCCGGCGAGAGCGACCCACGCGGCGGGCAGTTCGGCCGCGCCGGAAGCCGGATAACCCCAGCGCACCAGCAGTTCGTGCAGCGGGCCGGCGTGGTTGGCCAGGATGCTCAGCGTATTGTGCATCAGGTGGGCGATGATGGCCGGCCACAGCGAGCCATAGGCGACCACCAGCCAGCCCAGCAGCAGCCCCAGCGCCGTGGTGGCCACCAGCCGATGGGCGCTGTAGTGCGACAGCCCGAACGCCAGCGCCACGACCACCACCGCCGCCGGTTTGCCGATGGCCCTGCGCAGCCCGCTGAGCGCGAAGCCGCGGAAGAACAACTCTTCGCACAAGGCGGGTATCACGGCCAGGAACAGTACCAGCACCCACGGGTTGGTGCTCTCCATCCAGCCGGTGGCCTGTTCGAGCGCCTGGGCCACGCGCGAGTCCATCGGCATGATGCGCGACTGGATCGCGAGCCACTTGAGCGCCAGCACCCAGGTCGAGAGCCCGAAGCACACCGCCGCCAGCCAGCCCCGCGCCGGCGGCGCTCCCAGCCGGAAGGTGTTGGTCAGGCTCACGCGCGTGTAGATGCACGTCAGGTACGGCAGCAGGCCGAACAGGATCGCGATCGTCAGCCCGAGCGCGCCCAGGTAGCGCAGCCCCTCGGTCAGCCCGGCCCGCACCAGCGCCTGCTGCAGGTAGAAGTTCAGCGAATAGACGATCGTCATCACCAGCAGGGCCTGGGCCGCCGAGGGCAGCGGCCGCGGCTTGAAGAACCGCCGCAGAAAGACCGTCTTGACCGAGCCGGAGTCGGCGAAGAGCACCGCTTCCTGGCCGAAAAGCCTGGCTGCCACGGCCACGGCGGCGGCGGCGTACAGGCTGGTCGAGACCACCACCAGCAGGATCGCGAAGTAGTCGAAGCGTCCCAGGAACAGCTCGCGGGTGAGCGCTACGATGTTGGCCACCGGCATGATCACGATCGGTCCTTCGAGCCGCGTGCCGGGCAGGATGCCCACCACTCCCGGGATCAGCGCCGCCATCATCACCGGCACGATATAGTTCTGGGCTTCCTTGAAGCTGCGGGCGAAGCTGCAGACCGCCAGCAGCATGGCGCTGAACATCACCGCCAGCGGTACCAGCAGCAGCATCACCCACGGCAGGGCCCACAGCGGGAAGGCCATCTCGGCCCCCGGTGCCAGCAGCGAACCCAGCCCGCCCAGGTAGATCGTGCCGCCGATCGAAAGCAGATTGAGCACCGCGCTGAGCAGCCCGATCAGCGTCACCACCACGAACTTGCCGGCGATCAGATCGATGGTCGGCACCGGCGTCACGATGAGCGTCTCGAGCGTGCCGCGCTCGCGCTCGCCGGCGGTCAGATCGATGGCCGGATAGATCGCCCCCGTGATGGTCATGATGATCAGGATCAGCGGCACTATCTGGCCCAGCATCGCCCCGGCCATGCGTTCCGGCGTCGCCACGTTGATCTCCTCGGTGGCGATCGGACGCACGAATTCCAGGTCCAGCCCGTGACGCTCCAGACGGTTGCGCAGCAGGAACAGGTTGGCACGCTCCAGAATGCCCTCCAAACCGGCGGCGGCGATCTGGCTGCGGATGTCGCTGTCGTCGAAGGC
The DNA here is from genome assembly GCA_964602755.1 of uncultured Planctomycetales bacterium. GTDB lineage: Bacteria > Planctomycetota > Phycisphaerae > UBA1845 > Fen-1342 > JALSRY01. Next base: position 1,324 of record CAZRSM010000063.1, on the reverse strand, counting down.
GATCACCACGCGGCTCGAACCGGCCGCCCGTGGACCCGGCAGCGGCCCTTCCACGCTCACGCCGGCGTGGACCGCGCCGGCGGCCACCGCCGCGACCACGTCGGGGACCACGAACAGCTCATACTCGGGCGGCTGATAGCGTACGCCGATGCGGGCCGAGCCGAGTTGTCCGGACGTCGGCAGCTCGCCTGCCCGGTCGCCCGGCTGCGAGGCGGGCTGCTGGCCCTCGACGACCTGCTCGGCCGGGGCCGGGGCGGGATGCGGCCGGCGGGTGGCGTCGGTGTCGATCAGGCGTTGCAGCCAGCGCAGCACCTGCTCGGACGGCACCGCGACGTCGTACTTCTCCTGCACCAGTTGGGTGACCTGGGCCTCCATGGCCTGCAGGGAGCCGAGCATCAGCGCCGGATAGAGCGCGATCGGCACCAGCACCATCGCCAGCAGTGTCCGCCGATCGCGCAGCGTGTCGATCAGCTCTTTGCGCCAGATGGTGTTAATCCGTGAAAACCGGCTCATCCTCACCAACCAGTGCCAGAAAGACCTCGCTGAGCCGCTGCCGGCCGGTCTGCCGGCGCAGCGTGTCCAGATCGCCTTCGGCGATCAGCCTGCCGTTGTGGATCAGCCCGATGCGCCGACACATGGTCTCGATTTCGTCCAGAGCGTGCGTCGAGAGCAGCACCGCCTTGCCGGCCCGGGCCTGCGTGCGGATCAGCTCCAGGATCAGCCGGTTGCTCAGCACGTCCAGCCCCAGCGTGGGCTCGTCCATGATCAGGATCGGCGGATCGGCGATCAGCGCCCGGGCGATGTTGACCCGCTGCTTCTGGCCGGTCGAGAGCGCTCCGCAGCGCAGCTTGAGGAACGGCCCCATGCCCAGCCAGTGCACCAGCTGGTCGATGCGCCGCCGGGCCGCGGGCCGCTCCAGACCGTAGAGCGTGGCGAAGTACTCGAGCATCTCCAGCGGCGTCAGGCGCAGATACAGCCCGGTGTTGGCGGTCAGGTAGCCGATGCGGCGCTTGACGGTCTGCGGGTCGTCGGTGACGTCCTGTCCGTCGATGTACACGCGTCCGCCGGTGGGCCGCAGCAGGCCGCTGATCATCCGCAGGGTAGTGGTCTTGCCGGCGCCGTTGGGGCCCAGCAGGCCGTAGATTTCGCCCGCGAGCACCTCGAACGAGACGCCGTCGACGGCGGTTTTCTCAGAGCCGTCGGGTTGCGGGAAGACCTTGGTAAGCTGCTGCACTCGAATCATGGCGCGTTCCGGGGGGCCGGACGGTTGCCGCCGGCCGCAAGCGACAGCACCGGCCTGGCAGCTAACATACCCGCTGGCGCC
>CAZRSM010000062.1:0-2017 GCA_964602755.1 uncultured Planctomycetales bacterium | reverse complement strand
CGACTACCAGCACCGCCGGGTGGAGAAGCAGGTCTTCGTCCACAACGGCAGCGGCTGGCCGGCGCAGCCGAGCACCCGAACGCGCTTCCTGTGGGACGGCCGGCTGATGCTGCTCGAGCTCGACGGGCTGAGCAGCAACGCCGTCCTGCGCAGGTACACCTGGGGCCTGGACCTGGCCGGGCAAAGGGGAGCATCGGCCTCGGGCCGGTCCGGCCTGGAAGGGGCTGGCGGTATCGGCGGCCTGCTGGCGGTGCGGGACGAGACCGTGGGCTTGCTCGGGGCCGAGTACGTGTATACTTACGATGCCGGCGGCAACGTCGGCCAGCTCGTCAACCTGTGGGTGCTGACCTGGAACGCGAACGGCGTCATGAAGGCCCGCTACGAGTACGACCCGTACGGCAACCTGACCAGCGAAGCGGGCACGTACGCCGCAACCAACCGCATCCGCTTCAGCACCAAGTACTGGGACGCCGAGACGAACTTGGGCTACTGGGGCCGGCGCTACTACCGCCCCGACATCGGCCGGTGGTTGAACCGCGATCCGATTCACGAACTTGGGGGACACAATTCGTATGCTTTTGTTCTGAATTCCCCCAGCGGTCCAGTTGACCCCCGCGGCTTGTTTCTCTGGGGCTGCTCGCGGCGCCCGCAGCCGCCGCCACCCCCTTCCCCAGGCACCATTTGTGGCCCCATTCCTAATCCGAATCCGACCGACGCCGACTGCTGTAACGCGGCCAGACCGAAATGTGCGAAGGGAGACGGTGGAGGAGTGATCTGCTGTAACGGACGCAAGATCAGCTGTTCATTTTGGAAACCTAACCCAGGCACACCGGGTGATTCGATTCTCGAGACCTGCATCATCGTGCATGAGGATGATCACCATGACGACGTGTCGTGTTCCGGCTGCCCGCCACGTCAGATCTGCAGGCCAAACTGGGATCCTGGAAAGAACCCGAGGAACGAAGAATGTTCGGCACATTGGAAGGAGATAGACTGCCTCTTGCGGCACGGCCAGACTACATGCCATTCACTGCCAACTAAGGCGGATCAGATAGCTTGCGTTCGACGCGTCACACAGCGCATCAAACAGCAGTACAATGCAATGACAAAGAATCCCCACTGCAAGACTCTGCCAGGGATTTGCGGCGCGTCTGGGATCACAAAATAGGTCTAGCGATGTTAACAAGTCATCACAAGCGAGCGCGCTGTAAGGTGTTTGTAGCTGTAGTCGTCCTGCTCGTCGGCGGACCGAAATGCCGGCGGTCCGAACCGACGCAACACACGGGCGACGCGATTCTGGCGTTTGTAGCGCACGTATCTAGCAATAGTCCCGATGAGAGCCCATCGGTTTACACAGTGTTTCTGCGCTCGGGGCGAGTTCTGCGGCTTTCGGGCGACAACGATCTGCGCGAGGCGAGGTTGAGCACTTCGGCGACCGCCCAGTTGTGCGACGCGCTGACCAACTCGGGGCTCGGTTCACTTCCAGAGGCGAACTACTTCCCGCCCGATGGCGCACATATCGTCGTCGGCGTTCGACAGAGAGGACTCCTGAAGCGATATGCGTGGACGGGCGATGAACGGTGTTTCGGACCCAGCGTATCGCCGAGCCACAGGGCATTCATCGACGCATGGTCCAAGGCGCGGACGGCCCTGGAGCAGGCTGTCCCAAGTAGGTGGGCTCCGGTGCCCGACGGCCGAGAAGCAATTGAAGAACTCCTTGCGCAAATCTACGGGGAATAAGGCTCAGCAACGGGCGTCTGCTTGGAGACTCGGTTGCAGCGAGCCAAGCCGGGGATTGCACGTGGCGCACAGTTCCTACGATGCGACCGGCGACCGCATCGACATGACGCCCGGCACGTCGGCGACGGTCTACTACTGTGCCAACCAGCTCAACCAGTACACCTTCACCGACGATGCGGCCGGCACCTGTCCCAACCCGCCGACGCCGACCGAGACCTTCGGCTATGACGCCGACGGGAACCTGACCTCCGACAGCGGCAGCGGCGGCTCGCCGGCG
>CAZRSM010000061.1:0-5665 GCA_964602755.1 uncultured Planctomycetales bacterium | reverse complement strand
CTTGGCGTCCTTGGCGTCTTCTTGGCGTCCTTGGCGGTGCCTTGGGCGTCTTGGCGGTTGCTGGCGGATATCGCCATACCGGGTTCCTGGCAGGCAATGCCCGCCCGGCGGGCGCCGTGCCCGCGCTGCGCCACCGTTGGTCGCCTTTCGCACGGTGGCGGTTTGCACTACCATAGCCGTCGGACGCGTTCGTGATACTCAGTACATGCCCGACGAAGGTTTCATGCCATGACGAGTTTCGACTTGCCAGAGGACATCGCCGCCCTGCGGGACGTGGTGCGTGATTTCGCCGCCCGCGAGATCCGGCCGCACGCCCGCGAGTGGGACCGCGAGCAGAGCTTGCCCGACGAGCTGATCGCCAAGCTGGCCGAGCTGGGCCTGATGGGCATCATGGTCGAGCCGGAGTACAACGGCGCCGGCCTGAGCTATCTGGCCAACGCGGTCATCATCGAGGAGCTGGCCCGCCAGGATGGCGGTGTGGCGCTGCTGGTGGCCGCCCATAACGGCCTGTGCGTGGCGCAGATCCGGCTGGCCGGCAACGAGGAACAGAAAAAGAAGTATCTGCCGAAGCTGGCCACCGGCGAGTACATCGGGGCCTGGGGCCTGACCGAGCCGAGCTGCGGGTCCGACGCGGCGGCGCTCAAGACCAGGGCGGTCCGCGACGGCGACGGCTGGCGCATCACCGGGCAGAAGATGTTCATCACCAACGGCGCCCGGGCGCAGGTGTTCGTCGTCATGGCTTCGACCGACCCCGACGCCGGTCCGAAGGGCATCTCGGCTTTCATCGTCGAGCGCGGCACCGAGGGATTCACCATCGGCGCCAAAGAGGACAAGATGGGCATGCGGGCCAGCGACACCGTCCCGCTGACCTTCGAGGACTGTTACGTCGGCCCCGAGGCCCTGCTGGGCAATCTCGGCGAAGGCTACAAGAACGCGCTGGCGGTGCTCGAACGCGGTCGCGTGACCATCGGTGCCCTGAGCGTCGGCCTGGCGCGCGGCGCGCTCGAGGAGTCGATCAGCTACGCCAACGAGCGGGTGGCCTTCGGCAAGCCCATCGCCCGACACCAGTCGATCTCGTTCATGCTGGCCGACATGGCTACGGCAATCGAGGCCGCCCGGCTGCTGGTTCACGACGCGGCCTTGGCGCTCGACGCCGGCCAGCCGGCCCGCCTCAAGGCCTGCGTGGCCAAGCTGTTCGCCAGCGAGATGGCCACCAAGGTCTGCCTGGATGCCATCCAGATTCACGGGGGATACGGCTACACCAAGGACATGCCCGTAGAACGCTACATGCGCGACGCCAAGCTCTGCGAGATCGGTGAGGGGAGCAGTCAGATCCAGCGGATCGTCATCGCGCGCGAGCTGCTCAAAGTCGGCTAGGTAGGCTCAGGGGGGGAAGCTGGTGCTCGCGGCCCGGGCGGGCAGGCCGGGCCGCCGAGCGGGTCACACCGAGAGTCAACCGCGAGCCAGGGGACCAACGCCGTGGATTTCAACCTCGACGACGAACAACGACAACTGCTCGAAGCCATCCGCGACTTCTGCGAGGGCGAGATCGCTCCCAAGGCCGAGTGGCGCGACCGCGAACACCGCTTCGAGGACGGGCTGATCACCAAGCTCGGCGAGATGGGCCTGATGGGCATGTACGTGCCCACCGAATACGGCGGGGCCGGGCTGGACTGCGTCTCATACGTGGCGGCGGTCGAAGAGCTGTCGCGGGCCTGCGCAGCCACGGGCATCCTCATGTCGGCCCACCATTCGCTGTGCGTCGACCCGATCCTCAACTTCGGAACCGAAGAGCAGAAGCGCAAGTACCTGCCCAAGCTCGCCAGCGGCGAGTGGGTGGGCTGTTTCTCGCTCACCGAGCCGGGCAGCGGCAGCGACGCCGGCGCCGCCCGCTGCATGGCGGTCGAGAAGGACGACGGCTGGCACATCACCGGCACGAAGAACTTCGTGACCAACGGTGCGCAGGCCCACGTGGTGGTGCTTTTTGCGGTGACCGACCCCGACGAGCCGCGCCACCGCCTCTCGGCCTTCATCGTCGAGAAAGGCACGCCGGGCTTTTCCCTGGGCAAGCTCGAAGAAAAACTCGGCATCCGCGCTTCCAGCACCGCCGAGCTGATCTTCGAAGACTGCGTGGTGCCCAAGGAGAACCTGCTGGGCGAGCGCGGCCGCGGCCTGCGCGTGGCCCTCTCGACGCTCGACGGCGGCCGCCTGGGCGTCGCCGCGCAGGCTGTCGGCATCGCCCAGGCGGCCTTCGAGACGGCCCGTGACTACGCCCGCGAGCGGCGCCAGTTCGGCCGTCCGATCGCCGACTTCCAGGCCATCCAGAACATGCTGGCCGACATGGCCACGGGTATCGCCGCCGCCCGGCTGCTCACCCGCCGGGGGGCCTGGCTCAAACAGCACAAGCGGCCGTACGAGGCCGAGGCCGCGATGGCCAAGGTCTTCGCCAGCGAGATGGCCAGCCGGGTCACCAACCTGGCGATCCAGATTCACGGCGGTTACGGCTACTGCATGGACTATCCGGTCGAGCGTTACCTGCGCGACGCCAAGATCACCGAGCTGTACGAGGGCACCAGCGAGATTCAGCGGCTGGTCATCTCGCGGAAGATACTGACCGATCCAGAGTGGGTAGCGAAAGGATAGAGTCATGGCAGACAAATGCGCCTACATCGTGGCCGGCAAACGCAGCCCCATCGGCCGCTTCCTCGGCACGCTCTCGAAGCTCAGCGCCATGGAAATCGGCGCCCAGGTCGCCCGGCGGCTGATCGAAGCGGCCGGGGCCGACCCGCAGGGCTTCGACGAGGTCTTCGTCGGGCAGGTCCTGCAGGCCGGCTGCGGACAGAACCCCGCCCGCCAGGTCGCCCTCGGTGCCGGCATCCACGACCGCATCTCCTGCGTCACCGTCAACAAGGTCTGCGGCAGCGGACTTCAGGCGGTCATGTTCGCCGACCAGGTGATCCGTTGCGGCGACGCCGACCTGATCCTCGCCGGCGGCATCGAATCGATGAGCCAGGCGCCGTTCCTCTCGCGTGCCATGCGCGGCGGCGCCAAGTTCGGCCACAGCGAGCTGGTCGACGAGATGCTCTACGACGGCCTGACCAACGTCTACTCCGGCGAGCTGATGGGCGAGATCGCCGAATACACCGCCGAGAAGGCCGGTCTGAGCCGCCAGATGCAGGACGAGTGGGCCTTGCGCAGCCAGCAGCGCACCGCCGCCGCCTGGGAGAAGGGTCTGTTCGCCGACGAAGTGGTACCGATCGGGCTGCCCCGCAACAAGGGCACTTTCGAGCGGGACGAGACTTTCCGGGCCGATACGTCGCTCGAATCGCTTTCCGGGCTGCGGCCGGCCTTCAGCAAGGACGGCACCGTGACAGCCGGTAACGCTTCGCAGCTCTCCGACGGGGCCGCCATGCTCCTGGTCGCCAGCGAGGCCGGCCTGTCGCGTTGCAACGGCAAACCGGTGGCCCGCATCGTGGCCCATGCCACCGCCGGCGGACCGCCCCGCGAGCTGTTCTTCACGCCGCCCAAGGCCGCCAGGATGGTCTGCGAAAAGGCGGGCTGGAACATCGCCGACGTGGACTACTTCGAGCTCAACGAGGCGTTCGCCTCGCAAACGCTGGCGGGCCTCAAAGAGCTGGAACTGAGCGGCGACAACGTCAACGTCAACGGCGGCGCCATCGCTCTCGGGCACCCCATCGGCGCCAGCGGCGCCCGCGTGCTGGTGACACTGCTGAGCGTCCTGCAGCAGAACAACGCCAGGCGCGGCGTCACCGCCGTCTGCCTCGGCGGCGGCAACGCGGTCGCCATGGCGGTCGAGATGCTGTAAGGCGACAGACAGCAACGACTTCTGCCCAGCAATTGACTATTGCGGGGCCGAACCGCCGGGCGGCAGCTCGATCTCGATCGGCGGCGACGTGCCCGGCCCGTGGCGGGCTTTGAGCACCGTGATGCGCACACGCCGAACGGCGGCAACCTGTTGACAACGGGGGGCGATCGGTTCGAGTTGCAGACGCGTCGTCACGAAACCCGCCCCACCGGCTGAGCAGCTTTCGCGCAGCAGAAACAGCAGCGCCCGCCCGCTCTCGGCGGCCAACTGCAAACGGCGCAGTTGCAGCGGCTTGACCTCCCGGATCGGCAATATCACTGCCGCGACCGCCGAGCAACGCAGAGCCTGCTCGGCTGCCCACAGGCCCTCGCCGCCCCGCGCCGGTCGCACGATCAGACAGCGTCGCAGCGACACTCCCAGCCCGACCAGCGCCGGCGGAAACAGCTCGGCGGCCCGGTCGATGCAGACTATCCAGCCGGCGCTGCCCGCGTTCTGGCGGGCCGCGAGGAAAGCCAGCGTCCGGGCCGGGGCGTGTTCGAGCGCTATCAATTCGTGCACCGCTCCACGCGGCAGGCCGCCTGCCAGAGCTTCGTCGAGCAACGGCAAGCCCGTGGAGCACAAGCCGCGGTCGCCGTGGTAACGATTGTGCAGACGCTCCAGGCGGCGGCGCAGCTCAGCCAGTTGCCGCCGGCGGGCTTCGGGCCCCTGGCCCTGGTGCGGCTCGAGCCGCTGCCCCGCCGGAGCCGGATGCCGCCGACCGCCGATCCCCCGCGACCGCCCGCGGCCGCCGCGCGCTGGTCGACTGGCTGGCTCGGCGACAGTGAAGTCGGCGATGTCATGCTGCTCGATGGTCATCGGAACCTCGCTACGCGCACCTGCACAGCTTTCCCTCACCCCGGATCGTTCGTGGAGAGCCAAACCGCCCGCGGTTGCCAACGCATGGCGTCGCATTATTGAGAGCGACAGTCGCAGGCGCCCGCCCTCCCCCTCGGCAGCAGAGCGCGGCCATGACGTCGCAGAATGCGGCCATGACTGAACCCGGCCCAAGCCGCTACGTACCGGTATGCACCGCTGCTCCGCCGACCGCCGGCCTTCTGGGCCCGCGCCGTAACCGGCCCGCCGGGCACGCACACGCACCTTTCCAATGAGCGCCCCACCGCCGAACCGGCCCCCCGTACACACGCGTACTTTTCCCTTTTCGGCCTGGCGACGCTCAAGCCGTCCGGCGTTGCGCCCGCCTCGCCGTGTGCATATCCCCCCCTACACCCTGCATTGCGCGGCCCCCAGCTATCACAAACGCGGCGATTCGATCCGCCGTGCGCAATCCCCCCTACCTCGCATTACGCGGCTGCCTTACCTCCGGTCGGCCGGCACCCTGCACGTAGTCGCCGTGGGCTACGTTGCTGCCGCTCCGACTGCTGACGCGGCCCTGGCCGGACCACGAACTGCCGGCGATAGGCGGCCTGGGTGCACCGGTTTCACCGTTGGGCTTGGCTGGCCACGCACGCCTATCCCTGATATAGCCCAAACATGTGCCGCGGTCAAGTACGTTTTCGGCACTCGTTAGGGGCGCCCTCAGCCAGCCCCGGCACGACTGCCGGCCCCTGGGAAAACGGCTACGCCGAGAGCTTCTTCAGCCGATTGCGCGACGAGTTGCTCGACCGCGAGCTGTTCGCCGATCTGCGCGAAGCGAAACGTCTGGCGGCGTTGCGTCAGAACGAGTACAACCATCGGCGGCCACACTCGGCGTTGGGCTATCTCACGCCGGCGGCCTTCGCTGCCAACTGTCGACAGGCCGCGGCTGACGCGGCCCTTGGGGCTTGGCCCCAAACCCCGCCA
>CAZRSM010000060.1:0-4714 GCA_964602755.1 uncultured Planctomycetales bacterium | reverse complement strand
GAGGAACTGGTGGATGTGACGATCTATCAAAGCCTGCAGGCCGTTCGCCCGGCCCAACCCGCAACTGCACGCCTGCCAATCGGCCCGGCGCCCGACGACGCCATCAAGGCCGCGCGGCGGTGGGTCTCCCGCCAGGTGCGGGCGATGATCGACCTGCAGTTGTGCACCGGCATGCGCCCCGGCGAAGTCACCGCGTTGCGGCCGTGCGATATCGACATGAACGGCGAGGTCTGGCTGTACGCGCCCGAGGCTCACAAGACCGCTTGGCGGGGCAAGCGACGCGTGGTTTACCTGGGGCCGCGGGCCCAGGAGATCCTGCGATCGTTCCTGGTCGGCCGACCGACCAGTGCGTACTGTTTCAGTCCTGCCGAGGCGGAGGCGGAACGGCGAGCCGAGGCCCATAAGCCGGATATTTCATCAGGCTTCGGGTTGTTCTGTTTTTTGGGTCTTTGGGCTGGCGGTGCGCAGTTGAGCGGGCGTGTGGCGCTGATCGGCGCAGAACGCTCCCTTTCCCCCACACGGCATCCGGGTTGTGAAGCGGTCAGCTCGGGGCGGGACGGCCCGCGGGGGTCCGGCCCCTGATCAGGTCCAGCACGACCGCGGCCTTGCGTTTGGCCGTCCAACGCTTGAACGGCCCGCCGCCGACGGCTTGTTCCCCTGCCTGGCTTTCACACGTCCGTTCAGTTGCTCTTCGCTTTGCCATGCGTGGCTCTCCTTGCGTCCTGCCGTCCGCCCATCGGCCCCTCGGCCCAGGGTGAAGGGGCCGACGGCCGGACTCAAACCCTCAGCTTAACACCTGTCCAACTGAGGAGGGGGACGCAATATGCGAACCAAGGCGGCCAGGCGTTTCAAGAAGACCAAGAGTGGGGTGTGCCTGGTGCACCAGGTCCTGCTGCGGCTGAGCCAGACCCGGCGTCGCCTGAAGTCAGCCCACCTGTGCAGCCGGGTAGAGCTACCACAGACGACGAAGATGGCCAAGAAAACAAAAACCGAAGCGGCCTGACCGAGTGAACGTGACGGATGCCTCTGATTCAGTTTACACAGGAATTGACACTGCCTCGCGCGGCGGCGCAGACGACACACAGGAGTGGCCGACATTCCCGTCGCGCCCCCCAAATGTTCCATCCCGATCAGCCCGCGCCACGCCAACGAGGCCCACACGTCTTTACTTGGAGCCTCGTGATCGCAATCTCGTTCCTGGCAACACGCCCCCCAACCCGAGGATCAGCACTAGAACCAGCGCAACTTGTGGCGCCATCAACAGCAGGGGTTGCGCCGTTCTTGTCCATTGCTGCGTCGGTACGGATGTTGCCTGGCCAATCGCGTGCGTGGCTGCCGAACCATATCCTATGCACCAAGCCACGCCGACGAAAGCGCCCGCCGCCCACAGCCCCGTAACGACGAGCTTGCGCAGCCACATGCTGATCACAGGCCAAGACTCTTCGCTTTGGCCCTTCGAACCTGTAGTTCCCGGACGCCGTGTGCCAGGTAGTCGACCAAGCAGGCCGAGGACAAGGAGCACAGGGACGGCGGCCACAGCCACCCACGACGAGTATACCCACAGAGCGCCCAGTACTCGTCCGGTATTGTCTGCATCCGATCCGAGATGGGCAGCCAATACGTTGCCAGCGGCGCTGAGCAGAACGACCGTAAACCAGCCACATACAGGCGCCCCGAGCGCCCAGAGCAAGCTCACAGCCAGGCGGCGTAACCACCACGATGATATTCCATGGTATGCGGACATGGCGCCTCTCCAGATCCTATGGACCGTTCAACGGGCTAACCGGGTTCAATGGATGCCCATAGCGCTCGATGTCCTCGAGGTCATCGCAGAAATCCATGCAGGCCCTCCAGCGCACCTCACATCCCAGCAAGCTAATCAGGTAGTTGCCGTCGCATGCCCTCTGGGCGGCCCCCGCAGCGGAGTTACACGCCGCCGTGCAGAGCGCGTTCCTCCATCTTGCGGCAGGCGGACCCGCTCGGAAAACGGACTGTGAACATCAGTGCCCGGGAACGCACAGTAATCGAGCGTTTGCAGTTACTCGTCCTCGCTGATCGGGTTTCCATCGCAATCGTGGCGCCCGTCTGCCGATGCCGGGAACGCGCACCAAGACAAACGACTACGCAGGGCAGGAGCAGCGAACCACACTTCGCGTGCAACCATGCTGCACATGATGGCTCCTTTCGGATGGTGGTTATCAGTCTATCTCAGCAGCATCACGGATTCCAGAGACCCTTCGGGCCGCCATGCGACACGGCCTGCATCTGTGGCCATCCCCTTCCCCACAGGTATCACGTCGTCGGCACCTCCTTTCAGAGCCAGACTTGGCCAATACAAAAGGACGCGAAGCCGAAACACACTCGTGTCGTGCGGCACTGACTTACCCGGACCCGACGCCGACCCGGCCAGCGAGACGTTCGGCCAGTACATCTCGCCGCCGGACGCACTGCACTCGGGCAGCGACGAGCCCCGGCTGGCGTTCAACCGCTTCGAGGCCCAGTTGCTCGGCGCTCCCGAAGCCTTCGAAGGTTCGCAGGGCTACGTCGGCATGGAGGCCTGCGGCATACCGGCGGCGCTCCAGAACTGCCCGCCAAGGCGGATCGCCATGCCGACGCTGCGACCGGTACCCGAAGGGCTCATCGTCGAGATGCGCGCCGAGCGGACGCTCCAGGGCGAGACGCGTTTCGTCTTCGCCGCGCTCAACCACGTCGAGCTGGTGGACAAGGTGATTGGAGGCGCCGCATGACGACACTGGCCGCCAGAAGGCAACACGAACGCGACAAGTACGTGCTGCTGGCCCGCACCGGCTACGGCGGCACCAACCACGGCCGGCGGGCACTGGCAACCGTGCTCTCGTGGCAGCCGACGTTCGTCGTCGACTTCGGCTGCGGGCGCAATCACTTCATCCGCGAGCTGCGCCGCCGGGGTGTGGACGGTTTGGGCGTCGACTTCGTGATGGACGAGGCCGACATCCGGGCCCCGATGCACGCCGTCCCGCTGGCCAGCGGCATCGCCGACGTGGTGACCAGCTTCGACGCCCTGGAGCACCTGCTGCCCGAAGACGTGGACCTGGCCCTTTCGGAGATGAAACGCATCGGCCAGCCCGGCGGGCGGTTCATCTTCTCGATTTGTACCCGCCCCAGCCGGATCGCCGTCAGCGGCGAACAGTTGCACGCCACGGTGCGGCCTATGTCCTGGTGGCTCGAACGCATCGGTCGTGTGGGGATGGTTGAATCGGTCAACCGTTACATCGTGGGGGTGTGGCATGCATGACCACGACGGCGACCTGGCGGCCTTGCAGGCGGCGTTGCACGTGCGCAAGCCGGCCCCGACCGGCCTGCGGTTGTACACCGCCGACTTCGACAACGTCTCGTTGCACAACTTCTACCGCGGCCGGCAGGCGTTCCTGATCCTCTCCGGCCCGTCTCTCAAGCAGCACGACCTGTCGCGGCTCACGCGCCGGGGCATCGTCACCATGGGCGTGAACAACTCGTGGGCGGTGCACCGGCCCAACCTGTGGACCTGCGTCGACGACCCCGGCCGCTTCATCGACACCGGCTGGAAGGACCCCGGCATCCTCAAGTTCGTGCCGATGGCGTTGTGGAACAAGCGGCTGCGCATCCAGCGCCCGTGCGGCACGCTGGCACCCAGCGCCTTCCGCGTCCGCCAGATGCCGTCGGTCTTGTTCTATCGCCGCAGCGAGCACTTCGACCCGCGGCGGTTCCTCGACGAGGACGTGATCTGTTGGGGTAACCCCGGCAGCACGGTCGACGCTCTGGGCATCAAGGGCAAGCGCTCGGTGATGCTGGTCGCGATCCGGCTGCTGCACTACCTGGGCTTCCGCAAGGTCTACCTGGTCGGGGCGGACTTCCGCATGGCCCCGGACCGCAAGTACGCCTTCGACGAACGCCGCAGCGAACAGGCCATCCGGCACAACAACGCCCTCTACGAGGCGTTGGACAAACGCTTCCACGCCCTGCGGCCGCAGTTCGAGAAGGCCCGGTTCCAGGTGTTCAACTGCACGCCGGACAGCGGCCTGACCGCGTTCGACTTCATGCCGTATGAGCAGGCGGTCGAGGCGGCGGCCAAAGAGTGCTCCAAGCCGGTCAACACGCAGGGGTGGTATACGTGAGGATGACGTCATGAGTTCATCGCAGTACGTCTTCTACTCCGAGGGCGACGACGGCACGAAGTACCGTCTCTACATCCCGATCCTCGCGACGGCTGAGATGCCGCCCGGCAGCGGGAGCGGAAGCCTGTCCAGCAGCGGCCAGTCGAGCAGCAGCGGCGGCGGACCCGGTGGCTCGTCCAGCAGCCCGTCGAGCAGCCCTTCCAGCAGTCCGTCCAGCCAGAGCTCGCAGAGCAGCGACAGCTTCGGCACGTATTCCAGCGGCATGACCCCGGACACGAGCCATTCGTATTCGAGCAGCAGCGGGTCGTCCGGCTCCGGCGGCAGCGGTTCGTCAGGCGCCAGTGGCAGCGGTTCGTCCGGCGCGAGCGGCAGCGTATCGTCCGGTGCAAGCGGCGGCAGCGGTGGCTCGTCAGGGGGCAGCGGTTCTTCAGGCGGAACTGGCAGCGGTTCTGCATCCGGCGGCGCGAGCGGTTCGGTAAGCGGAAGCCAGTCCGGCAGCGCATCCAGCGGTGCATCCACATCGAGCAGTGGTAGTGCTTCTGGTGGTGGTTTGAGCACCGGCTCCAGCGGCGCCAGTGGCG
>CAZRSM010000059.1:0-3027 GCA_964602755.1 uncultured Planctomycetales bacterium | reverse complement strand
CGAGGCCATATCGTCCGAGGCCGAATTCACGCCCAAGTACGTTCAGACGCCCGACGAGCGTTCGCGTCTGGTGTATGCCGTAAAGGTGCGGCTGGATAACAGCGAGCGGATTTTCAAGCCCGGTATGCCGGCCGACGCGATCATCAAGCTCAGCGGGCCGTGATCGGAGTGCCGATCATTCTGCTGGCCTTCCCTCTCACCTTCCCCAGCTCGTAGCCCGTGATTCGTATTCACCCGTTTGGCCGCCGTTTCGCCGGAGCGTGACAATGCTCCAGAAGCGGCCGGCAGAAGAAAGGATTGCGAAGGCCATAACTGCAGGCGGCCGGCCAAGGGTATGTTGGGGCCGCTGAGCGGTGAGGTTCATGGCAGGGACTGTGGTCGAAGTCGAAGGCGTGAGGCTTTCCTTTGGCGCCGTCGAAGCGCTGCGCGATGTGAGCTTCGCCGCGCCGGAAGGGGTGGTCGTGGGGATCGTCGGGCCGGATGGGGCGGGCAAGACGACGCTGGTGCGGGTGATCGTCGGCTTGCTTGAGCCTGACGCCGGGGCCGTGCGCGTGCTGGGGCTAGAGGTGCCGCGGCAGGCGGCTGAGCTGAAACCGCTGCTGGGATATTTGCCAGAGCGCCTCGGCCTGCACGCCCACATGACCGTGCGCGAGAATATGGAATACTTCGCGGCCCTCAACGGTGTCCCGCGCCGGCGAGTGAAGGAAAGGGTTGAGGAGCTTTTGGCGCTGACCTTACTTGAGCCGTTCGCGGGCCGGCTGGCCGGGCAGCTTTCCGGCGGCATGAAGCAAAAGCTGGCCTTGGCGTGTGCGGTGATCCACGAGCCGAGGCTGGTGGTGCTGGACGAGCCATCAACGGGCCTGGACCCTCTTTTCCGGCGCGACATGTGGGAGCTGATCCATGACCTGGCCGCGGCCGGCGCCGGCGCAATCGCAGCCACGCCGAGCTTCGAAGAGGCGGCGCGGTGTCAGTGGATCGTGGTGCTCGACGGCGGACGAGTGCTGTGTGCGGGCGAGCCGGACGAGATTACGGCGACAGCGGCGGGTCGGGTGTGGCAGGCGCCGGCGACGCGGGAGGCGGTGGGGGCCTTCGCGGGGCTGGGGGAAGGGGTGCGCGTCAGCCGGCGGGGGCAGTGGCTGAGGCTGGTGCTGGTCGATGACGCAGCCCAGGCGGGAATGGAGGATGCGGCGGCCCGCGCGGGCGTGAACCTGCGCCCAGACCAGCCGACGCTTGAGGACGCGATCGTGCTCATGAAGGCCGTGGGAGGCTAAACGGGCCGGGGCGGGCATCGACCGGAGAGGCGCTCAGACCACGCGAAGTGACGCGGAAGGACGAAGATGGCAATTGACGCGGCGACTGAACTGATCATAGACGTGCGCGGGTTGAAGAAGCGGTTCGGGGATTTCTGGGCCGTGCGGGGGATTGATTTGGCCGTGCGGGCGGGTGAAATCGTCGGTTTGCTGGGGCCGAACGGGGCCGGCAAGTCCACGACCATCCGCATGATCTGCGGGCTGCTGCGGCCCACTGAAGGCCATGTACGAATCGCAGGCCACGATCCGGCGCGGGAGCCGATCGCAGTCAAGGCAAGCATCGGCTATGTGACACAGCACCAGGCCCTGTACTCGGACCTGACCGTGCGCGAGAACGTGCGGTTTTACGGCGGTGTGTGGGGGCTGCGCGGCGGGGCATTGGACGAAGCTGTGGAGCGGTGGCTCGATCGGCTGAAGCTGGGCGAGTTCGCCGACCAGCCTCTGCATGAGGTACCGCCTGGGCCGGCGCGGCGGGCGGCCTTTGCGTGCGCAGCCATCGGCGAGCCGCCCGTGCTGGTACTCGACGAGCCGACCAGCAGCGTCGATACCGAAACCAGCGAGCTGATCTGGGACCTGTGTGCCGCCCAGCGCGACGCCGGCGGCGCGGTGCTGGTGACCACGCACTGGATGGCGGAGGCCGAGCGGTGCGACCGCGTGTGCATCATCGCCGCCGGCCGCATCGTGGGCGAGGGCACGCCGGTTGAGCTGCGGCGGCGACTGGAGGGTCGGATCCTCGGCGTAGACGCCTGGCCATCGGCGCCGGCCGTCGCCGCGCTGAAGGCCTGGCCGGGCGCAAAGGCTGTGGCTGTGGCGGGGCGATGGATACGCGTCGAGGTCGATGGTGATGCAGCGGCCGCCGCGGATGAGGCCCGCCGAGTAGTCGAGGCCCGCGGCGCACAGGTGCGGGAAGTCAGGCCCCTCGAGCCGCTGCTGGATGACGTTTTCGTGCACCTGGTCGCCGAGGCCGGTGATGCGAAATGAGCTGGCGCCGTGCTCTGGCCATAGCGCGATCAGAGTGGCTCTTGAACAGGCGCGATCCGCGCAGCCTGGGCGTCATCTTTGTCCTGCCCGTGCTGCTGCTAATCCTCTACGGCTACGGCCTCAACTTCGACCTCGAGCACCTGCCCGTGGCTGTACAAGACCAGGACCGAAGCGAGCTGTCACGCGAGATCATCAGGCGGGCGGCGGCCAGCGGATACTTTGATTTCGTCGCCGAGGTCACGCGCACGGGTCAGATCGCCGAGCTGCTGCGGCGGGGCCGGGTGCTGATGGTGCTGGTCATCCCGCCTCGGTTCACCGAGGACTTCCTCGCCGGCCGCCAGGCCAAGCTCGAGCTGGTACTGGACGGCTCGGACGCAGTGACGGCCAGCACAGCCTTCGGATATGTGCGGGCGCTGGTGGCGCGGCTGGCGAGCGACTGGGGCCGGGATTTCGGCGCCCGGCACGGGCTGCCGGCACGTGCCCTGCAGCCCATCATCGTGCGGACACAGGTTCTGTATAACCCCAATCTGGACTCGGCCGCCTTCATCGTCCCGGGCCTCATCGGCGTCGTCATGGCGCTGATGGCCGCCCTGCTGACCTCAACGTGCATCGTCCGCGAGCGCGAGACTGGCACCTTCGAGGCGCTTTTGTGCACACCCGTCCGGCCCGCAGAGGTCATCATTGGCAAGCTAATCCCCTACGCCGTCTTCTCCATGATCGACATCGGCCTGTGCGT
>CAZRSM010000058.1:0-1955 GCA_964602755.1 uncultured Planctomycetales bacterium | reverse complement strand
GTGGTCCGGCCCTTGATCAGGTCCAACACGACCGCGGCCTTGCGCTTGGCCGTCCAACGCTTGAACGGCCCGCCGCCGGCGGCTTGTTCCCCTGCCTGGCTTTCACACGTGCGTTCAGTCGCTCTTCGCTCTGCCATGCGTAGCTCTCCTTGCGTCCTGCCGTCCGGCCATCGGCCCCTCGGCCCAGGGTGAAGGGGCCGACGGCCGGACTCAAATCCTCAGCTTAACACCTGTCCAACTGAGGAGGGGTACGGAATAGCTCAGCCTTCCAGACCGTGTTGAACTCCTTGGACGGCATCCGTTGGCCTCCATGCCATCGCGTCGCTGCGTCAGCGCAGCTTCCGCAGCATCGCCAGTGCTTCGGCCACCTCGCGCCCCTTGGCTTCGATGAGGTCGAGCAGTTCCTCGGGCGTACGGGTATCTTCCTCGTTCTTCGCGTTCGGATTGACAGCCTTGAGGTCGAAGCCACGGGCTTCGATCTCCTCGCGCGGCACTGTCCAGCTTCGCTCGCTGTCGGCCCGCTTGGGCAGCAGCTCGAAGAACTCCTTGAAGTGGTCGAGCGTCAGCGGCTTGCGCTTGCCGACCTTGATGTCCGACAGGTCGTAGTACCAGATCTTCTTTGTCGGGCCACCGCGGGTGAAGAACAGCAGGTTGGCCTTCACGCCGGCGCCGGCATTGATGAACGTGCCGGCCGGCAGGCTGACGATGCACCACAGGTCGCAGTCGTCCAGGAGCTTGCGTTTCGTCTGTACGAACGCCGTTTCGTTGGTGCGGAACAGCACGCCTTCGTCGAGAACGATCCCGCACCGCCCGCCGGGCTTGAGGCTGTCGATCACATGCTGGAGAAAGAGCACCTGCGTGGCCCCGGTCTTGTATGCGAAGCGGGTTCTGGCCTCTTTGCCCTCCTTGCCGCCGAAAGGCGGGTTGGTGAGGATCACATCGAAGAGCGCTGGAGCGTCCTGGAACAGGCCGCCGTAGATCTCGTTGCCCGTCAGCGTATTGCCGTGCCAGATGCGCGGTTCGTCGATGCCGTGCAGGACCATGTTCGCCAGCGCGATCGGGTAGATGAGGTTCTCCTTCTCGCGGCCGTAGAACGTGCGGCACTTGAGCGTCTCGATCCGGTCGGCGGTGGCCTCGTCGCCCAGCGTCTGCCGCATGTGCTCGTAGGCCTGGACCAGAAAGCCGCCGGTCCCGCAGCCGGGGTCGTAGACGGTTTCGCCCGGGCGCGGGTCGATGACGCGGACCATCGCCCGGATCACCTCCCGCGGCGTGAAGAACTGCCCGCCGTCGTTGCCCTTCTCGCCCATCTTGAGCAGCAGGCCTTCGTACACCTGCGAGAGCGGAAAGACGTGCGTGGGGTCGATGGTCTCGTCACGGATGTCGTGGACCTTGTCGAGCACGTCCAGCAGGTTGCGTTCGGTATCGATGCGCACGCGCTCGACGCCGGACATGATCTCGCTGATGACCTTCTGACGCGCCGTGGCGTTGGGCCGGCTGCCCAGCCCGCGCAGGTAGGGCAGCAGCTCCCTGTTCACGAAATCGAAGAACGCTCCCAGCTCGGCGTCCTGGAGGGCCTTGCGCTTCCAGCCCTGGGGTCGCTCGTCGCCGGGATCGACCGGCACCGACTCGTCATAAGGCGCCGCCCAGTCGCGCCAGCGGTACGGCGAGGCCAGCGACGGCGTGAACTCGGCGCCGACGGCCTCGGCCTCTTCGGCCTCGCGTGCCTCGCGCTCGTCGAGGATGCGGAGGAAGAGGATCCACGTCAGTTCGGGCACGTACTGCATGGCGCCGGCGCAGTTGCTGCGGCGCATGATGTCGCAGATGCTCTTGACGACCGCGTTGACGGACTGCGGACCATTGAGCCTTGTGGCACGTTTGCACGTGTTATGCATGCTCTGTCGAGCCATGTCTTAGAGGTCCCCGTGGAGGGCTTCTCGCAACAGCGCCGCCGGCAA